>JAGXFS010000048.1 GCA_024637275.1 Acidimicrobiia bacterium | reverse complement strand
TTGATGGCCGAAACAGACACCCACTGTCCTGGATTTCGCCGAATCGAGAGCCTTGATGAAGGCGAGCAGTTCGGCGATCCAAGGTTCGTCGTCGTAGACCGAGAAACGAGAACCCGTGATGATCCAGGCATCACACTCGTCTGGAGATTCGGGAAACTCGCCAGCGAACACCCGATACGGGCGGGCCTCAACCAGGGGATCCGCAGAGTGAAGTAATCGGGTATAAATATCAGCCAGGTCGCCCCCGGTCTGCTCGCGGATTGACTCGTCCACCTCATCACAAACCAGGATCCCAACCTTCGTCATACCGCCCTCAATTGTTCGCGATGAAGACCGACTTCAAATCTGAGTAATGCTCGAGCGCCACCATCCCCTGTTCGCGTCCGATGCCGGACCGCTTCATACCGCCAAACGGCGCTTCGATATGAACGGATGAAGAACTGTTGACGGAAATCATGCCGGTTTCGATCCCCCGCGCAACACGCAGCGCTCGGCCAACATCCCTAGTCCACAACGACCCCGACAAACCGTAAATCGAGTCGTTCGCCAGCGAGATAGCTTCGTCTTCGCCATCAAAGGCTGCAATGGCGACGACCGGCCCGAAGATCTCCTCTTGCATGATGCGCATCTCCGGGCGGACGTCTACGAAGACCGCGGGGGTCAGATAGCTCCCGACACCGAGCGGGCCCTCAGGACGCTCGGCCCCAGACAAGAGCGTGGCACCCTCGTCCTTTCCAATCCGGACATACGCTTCGACGGACTCACGGTGACCAGCTGAAATCAGCGGGCCGAGTTCGGTGGCCTCGTCGTCAGTTGCTCCGACGGCGAGTTGGCCGGCGCGAGCAACAAAACGATCCACGAACTCCTTGAACACCGGTCGTTCGACCAGGATCCGCGCTCGCGAGCAGCAATCCTGACCGGTGTTGTCATAGGCTCCGAAGACTGAAGACTCGATGCACGAGTCGAGATCCGCGTCGGCGAAGACGACGTTGGCTGACTTGCCGCCCAACTCCAACGAGACTCGCTTGATGCCGGGAGCCGCCATCCTTGTGACGTTGGCACCAACCTCACTTGAGCCCGTGAACGAGATCTTGCGGACCAATGGATGGGCAACGAGTGCATTTCCGGCGACGGAGCCCTGGCCTGGCACGACATTCACCACCCCGTCCGGGATACCTGCTTCCGCACAAATCTCGGCCAGCGCCAGTGCGGTAAGCGGGGTGGCACTGGCAGGTTTGATCACCACGGAGTTACCCATAGCCAGCGCCGGGGCGACCTTCCAACCGAGGATGACCATCGGGAAGTTCCAGGGCGTGATGATCCCGCAGACTCCGAGTGGCTCGCGGAAAGTAAGCAGCGTTCCGTCGGCCCCTCCGGGGATTGTTTGCCCACCAAACTTGTCGACGGCGCCGGCGTAATACTCAAAGGTCCTGGCAACCGCTCCGATTTCTCCCCGCGCGGCTGAAATGGGCTTGCCGGCCTGACGCGACTCGAGGAGCGCCAGTTCGTCTCGGCGCTCAGCGATCAGCCCGGCAACCCTGCCGAGAACCCGACCACGCTCCGGGGCCGGAGTGTTGCGCCAGGTGCCTTGAGCGAAGGCTGCATGGGCCGTCTCCACGGCACGGTTGACATCGCCAACGGTGGCCTGGACAACCTCCGCGACAATCAACCCCGTGGACGGGTCAACAATCTCGGCGAAATCCCCGTCCGCTGTTTCAACTCCGCCGATCAACATCCCCCGACGCATCGCCCTACTCCGGAGTCACGTATGCCGCGGTGAGACCACCGTCGACCATGAACTCGGTCCCTGTGACATAAGAAGAATCATCCGAGGCGAGATACAGGACGGCCTTGGCCATCTCATCGGCCTCCCCAAAGCGCCCCATCGGGACATGCACTAGACGCCGATTGCGCTTCTCCTCGGTATCGAGGAACTTCATGAGCAACTCGGTCCGCAAAGGTCCGGGACAGAGGGCGTTCACGCGGATGTTCTCACGGGCGTGGATAACGGCCAGCTCCCTCGTCATCGAAAGCACCGCGCCTTTTGACGCCGTGTACGCCAGCTGGGGAGTGGCTGCCCCTACCAGCGCAACGAACGACGCCGTGTTGATGATCGAACCCCCGCCTGCCCTCCGCATCGCCGGGATCCCGTACTTGCACCCGAAGAAGACCCCTTTGACGTTGATCGCCATGGTGAGGTCCCAAACGCGCTCGTCGGTGGATTCGGCATCGCCGTCCTCGGACAGCATCACGCCGGCATTGTTGAACAGCACATCCAGTTTCCCGAAGTGTTCCTCTGTCGCAGCGACCATTCGTTCGCAGTCACCAGCCTTCGAGATGTCGGCTTGCAGGGCGATAATGTCGCCGCCTGCTTCGCGAACCATGGTCGCGGTTTCTTCGTTGGCTTCGGAACTGACGTCAACGCCGGCGATCCGAGCTCCTTCACTGGCTAGGAGTAGGGCAGTCTGGCGTCCGATTCCCGACGCAGCACCGGTAATGAGGGCGACCTTGCCTTCGAGTCGCATCTTCAGATCCTCTCAAAGTAACGAGCACGTTCCCAATCGGTGACGGCGGCATCGTAGGCCGATTGTTCAACCTCGTAGAAGTGCGAGTAGTGGTCCGCGACCGCATCGCCGAAGGCCTGCCGGGCGAAGGCGCTTTCTTTGAAATCGTCGACCGATTCACGGAGCGTGTGCTGGATACGAGGCAGATCCGACGCGGCGTAAACGTCTCCTTCGAAGACGTCAGGCGGTTCAATCTGGTTTTCGATCCCGTCGAGACCACTGGCGATTGCGGCGGCGTAAGCCAAGTACGGATTGACGTCGGCACCGGGAATCCGGCACTCGATCCGCAGACTGGGTCCCGAGCCAACCACCCGGAAGCCGGCTGTGCGGTTGTCTTTGGCCCAGGCGATCCTGGTCGGCGCCCACGATCCGTCCTGATAGCGCTTATACGAGTTGACCGTCGGGGCGTAAAAGACCATCAGTTCACGGACATGGTCCATCCAGCCACCCAGGAACCATCGGAAAGTGTCAGACGCGCCGAGTGCGGCTCCCATGTCTTGATCACCGACGAACGCGTTGCCCTCGTCGTTCCAGAGACTCATGTGAATGTGACAGCTACTACCTGCCTCGGCTGAGTCCGGCTTGGCCATGAACGTGACGCTCACTCCCTGGACTTCAGCAGTTTCTTTAAGACACTGTTTGAAGACAACGTGACGATCGGCCATCTGCATCGCTTCGGCATATCGAACGTTTAGCTCGTGCTGGCCCCGACCCCATTCGCCCTTGGAGGTCTCAACCGGGATACCCGAGTCCCGCAGGTTTCGGCGGGCCGCTCCGACGTAATCTTCGACTCGGAACCCCTGCAGCAGGTGGTAGTCCTCGATGTAGGTCCCAGCCGCATGCAACGATCGGAAGCCTTTCTCCGACGCTCCCCGATATGAATCTCTGAACAAGAAGAACTCGAGCTCGGAAGCGGCCATGGCTGTAAGACCCGAAGCC
Organism: Acidimicrobiia bacterium; assembly: GCA_024637275.1. GTDB lineage: Bacteria > Actinomycetota > Acidimicrobiia > Spongiisociales > JAENVV01 > JAENVV01. Next base: position 6,221 of record JAGXFS010000048.1, on the reverse strand, counting down.
GCCAGACGATCGAGTTGGGCTCGGAGGATGCTCCTCGGTGCAACCGCAACGTTGGAATGGCTTGCGTCGTCGACAACGTCGCACAACACCATCGCCGTACGATCGGCCCACGCGGCCCGGCACAGCGTCGCGAAATCGGGGACGAGGTGAAAGTCGCCGTAGCCGAGTTCCCAGCTCGCATAGTCGTATCCGGGCACCGGTTCCATCTCCATGTCGACGGTCAACAGGTAGTCACAGGCGTGCGTTCCGTTGGCTGACGCATCATCAAGAAAGAACTCGGCGTCGAACCGTTTACCGAGTTGGCGGCCGTAGTGATCTGTGAACGCGACGACGACCGTGTCGATCGCGCCCGCCTCAACCTCGGCGCGGAGCTCATCAAGCGTGAGCAGTCCCCTAGTTGACATCGTGCCTCCGTCGCTGGCAGGTGCGTGTTCCCACCTTCCCAGGTGGGAACACTAGATGACTACCTGTTTGGTTAGATGACCTCGGTTTCGGCTTCTTGCAAGAGGGCAATGGCTTCCTCAGGGGATTGAGCCACCAATCGATGCCGACTACCGAACCAGTAGTACAGGAACAGCAGACCAACAAAGATGGCGGCACCTAGTACGCCGGGCCGATTGTCCTTCAGTGCCACTGTGGCTCCGAGAGCGATCACGGAGATCACCGTTCCGAGCCAAGCTCCAGGCAGCCCGAGCGGACTCTTGTACGGCCGGTCGAGGTTCGGATGCTTCTTGGCAAGCGCAATGTAGGTAATCATCACCAACGTATAGGAGATGGTTGCTCCGAAGACAGCCATCGTCAGTAGTGCCGCACCGACGACTCCATCCCCGAATGCGTCGATGATGAGGGCAACCAGAAACCCTACGACGGCTCCGAGGAGCAGAGCACGGTGAGGGGTTTGATTGCGACTAACGACAGAGATACCCCGTGGGATATAGCCCGACCGTGAGGCGGCGAACAGGACCCGACCGTATGCATAGATGATCGAATGGAAGCTGGCGATGAGCCCGGTGAGGGCAATGAGAGTAAGGACCGTACTCGCCATGCCCTCGCCAAACACAGCCTTGAATCCGATGTCGAGGGGGGCACCGGACGAGCCAACTTCGGCCGCACCCCCACCGACGGCGCTATTGAGAAACAGGGTCAGGATCGACAGACCGAGCAGCGTCACCATGCCCCATATGAGCGCCTTCGGCATGTCGTTCTTGACGTCGTGGGACTCCTCAGCTGCGAGCGGGAGTTGCTCGATCGCCAGATAGAACCAAATGGCGAACGGCAGAGCGGCGAGTATGCCGAACCAACCCTCCGGCAGGAATTCGGACGACCCCAGTGCGTCTGGATTGGGAGCAATGTTGGTGAGAAGACTGAAGTCGACGGCGCCGGTAACGATCGCTCCGACGTAGAAAATGCCAAGTACGGCCATCGAAGCGACGGTCACGACCATCGAAACCTTGAACGTCAGCTCAGTGCCCAGAATGTTGATACCGACGAAGATGCCATAGAAGATCAGCCACCAAAGCCAGTTGGGTAGATCGATCAACGTGTCGGCATATCCCGAAATCCCCACCACGATGACGGCAGGCGTGATGACGTACTCGACCATGTCGGTCGCCGAGTTCAGGAAGGCCCAGCCAGGGCCGAACGCATTCCTCGTAAACCCGTAGAACCCGCCGGCGTGAGGTAGCGCCGCTGACATTTCGGCGATGCTGAAGACCATGCAGAAATACATGATCGCAATCACCACGGTGGCAATGAGCAGTCCACCGAATCCGGCTGCTGCTAGTCCGAAGTTCCACCCGAAGAAATCACCGGAAATGACCGCACCGACTCCGAGCGCCCACAACATGCCCCATCCGGCACTCTTCTTGAGCTGTCTAGCTTCAAGGTATTCATCATCAACGTTCGTGTAGCTCGCGCTACCCGAACGCTGTTTCCCGCTATCTGCCATGGGCTGCCTCCTCCAAGAAACAAACGTATGAGGTAAGACCTTATCTATTTGACTGGCCGCTATGTCGCAGAAATTGGATATTTGTTCCACCCACCTGAGACATACCAAACCTGCCGTATGCTTAGGAGGGATGGCGACGCTAAATCTGACCAAAGTGGTGTTACTGGGCCGGCGAAAACCCGAAGGCAACGCCTATGAGGTGGCGGTTGAGCGCATGGGTTCTGCGATTCGGATGGGGTTGTTTCGTGTCGGCGAACGGTTGCCATCGGAGCGGGATCTATCGTCCCACATCGGGGTGAGTCGAGCTACGTTGCGTGAAGCCATTCGGTTGCTCAGCGAGCAAGGGACCCTCGAGGCCCGGCGCGGGCGCAATGGCGGAACCTTTGTGATGGCGACGCCGGACCCACTGACCGTCTCCGAAATGCGCAAAAAGCTTACCGAGCGAAATACAACCCTCCGGGAAGTGCTCGATCAGCGGAAGGTCATCGAAGTTGGCGTCGTTGAACTGGCCGCCCAAAGAGCCACGGCCATCCAGATCGCCCAACTGAAAGACATGCTCCCCCGATTCGCCGAATTCCGGACGGTCACTTTGGAGTACCGCCGACTCGACACGGAGTTCCATCTCCTCATCGGCGAAGCGGCGGACAGTCCCCGACTGCAGGAACTGCTCGCAGAATGTCATCGCGATCTGAGCGAGATGATGTCGGCCGTTCCCCATTCGAGTGAGATCCGGGGGCACTCAACCCTCCAGCACGCCGAAATTGTTCGAGCGATCGCTGCAAGGGACCCGTCCGCCGCTTGATACGGAGCGATCCGTTTAGAGTCGCAGTACACAACGGATGAGGCCGGCGATGGATATCAGCTTTTGGATCGACCCCATATGACCATGGTGTTGGGTGACGGCCAGGTGGGTCGTCGAGCGAGTACAACCCGAACGCGACCTCAACGTCACGTGGGAACCGATAAGTCTTCTGCTCAAGAACGACCCTGATCCCGACGGCGATTCCTATGAGCGTTACTATCGAACGCATCGCCTCCTGAGAGTCCTCGAATCGGTGCGAACCACCGACGGCAACGACGGCGTCTTCAAGCTGTACTGGGAGCTGGGACGCCGGATCCACCACGACAAAGCACTCATGGAATTGTCCGTGCGCGATGCCCTCGAATCTACCGGCCTCGACGTAAAGCACGCAGAAGCGTTTGGGGATGAAACGTGGGACAAGGAGATCCGCACGAGGATGGACGTCGGGCTTGAGTTGGCCGGTACCGACATCGGGACGCCGATCATCGCGTTCGACGATGCTCACGGCGATCGGGTTGGCATCTTCGGACCGGTTATCACTCGTGTCCCGGAAGGCGACCTTTCGTTGCAGCTCTGGGACGGGCTGGTTTCGGTGATGACCGTCCCGGGTTTCTGGGAGCTCAAGCGGACCCGAACCGAACGTCCCCAATTCGGCGAACGCCCCTAGCGCCGCCCACCGATACCGCCCTTTTAACCGGTCGAGTGTGCTCACGGTTCGTAATATCGAGCCTCGGATGCAGATTCGACCTAGTTGGGTGGGGTCCTGGTCGATCGCGGGACATGGCCTAATACAATCCAGGCATGCCGCGCCGCAATCGAGTTGACCCTTTTGGTGATCTGCACGCGGTCCCAGATCGCGGACTGTTCACCGGCAACCGCGGCTGCCTCGTCAACGAAGACGGCGTACTGGCGCGCCATCATCGGGGCTCACTCTGGATCACCTGCGTCCTGAAGTACAAGGACTGGAAGTCACCCCTGTCGGCTCCGCGACATTGGACGCCGCTCTTTTTTCTCGACGACGCGGTTGCGCTAGCGGTTGGCCATCGTCCATGCGGATTTTGCCGACCAGACGCCTATCGCTCCTATAAAACTGCTGTGCGGCGGTCACGCACCACCGACGAGCCGATTAGCGCAAGCGACCTCAATCGATCTCTTGCGTCAGAACGGCTGGAGCTGGGCCGCGGCATGAACCGGTCGACGGATCGAAAGGTCTGGATCGAGAATATCGATCGGCTGCCCGCCGGCACCGTGATCGTCGACGGCACCAAAAGGGCTTGCGTTGTCATGCCTGACGAACTCCGCCCGTTCGAGTTCAGTGGATGGACGGCACCCGAACCTCGACCCGTCGACCAACCGGTGATGGTATTGACCCCACCCACCTCTGTGGCCGCGCTCTCGTTCGGGTTCCAGCCCGTGTTGCACCCGTCAGTGCATGAAAAAAGGCCCTGCAAGTGGACCGGGCTGACGGATCGTTCCGTAAGGTGAAGAAAGCCGATCGGAGCAATTCGGACATTATCGAAAGACACTTCGCCGCTGAGAACGCCCACGACGTGCAGGCGACGCTCGACACCTATACCGACGACATTGTGTGGGACGACGTCACCCACCCCGACACGCCGTTTCGCGGTAAACAAGCCGTAGGCGAGATTTACTCATCCATTATCGATGCGATACCGGACGTGCTTCTCACGTCCGTCAAGCGCTACGAGGGCGACGGATTCGTTGTCGACGAGTCGATTCTCTCAGGCCATGTGCATGGCGAGTGGTCAGGCATGGCCGGAGGCGGCGCGCCCGTTGCTGTCCGGATTCTGCACATATTCGAGATGCGCGACGGACTGATCTGCTTTGAAAATGCCTGGTTCGACGCAGCGAACGTGCAGCGCCAGATCATCGAGTGGCAGGCGTCGCAGTCCTGAGGTTGGGTAGGCCTGCTCGTGGACTCTGACGCGAGGCACCTTGACACGCTCGCGAGGACCAGCGAGACATTTATCCAAACTTGCACGTCGATTCTGGTCGACTTGGACGACGATGCCATTTCTTCGGCCGCCGCCTCGGCGAACAAGCAACTCACGGCTTTCCGTTCCCACGGTGCGCTCGACGCGGCATACAGCCATCTCGACGGAGTGCTGTCTGGCCGCCAGATACTCCGAATCCGTATTCAAGAGCTGATCATCCACACTTGGGACATCGTGGAGGCGATCGACCCTCCTGCGCTCATTGAGCCGGGATCGGTCAAGTGGGCCATCGAGGAGCTCGACCAACCAGATTCGCTAACCATCGAGCGGCTCGGTCTCGAGCCGCTCGTTACACCGCTCGATACGCAGACCGGACAGGAGACACTGCTCAAGGCATTCGGCCGCATTAAATGAAACGGGCGCCGACTCAATGTCGGCGCCCGTTGGTTACTGAAGCATCGAATCGAGTTTAGGCCTGGAGGGTGGCCTGCACATCAAACTCGACCTGCAGCTTCTTGGAAACCAGGACTCCCCCGCCTTCGAGCGGAACATTCCAGATCAAGCCCCAGTCTTCGCGGTCGACGCTTCCTGTCGCCGTGAACGCGGCCTTCGTGTTGCCGAACGGATCGTCCGCGACACCCTCGAACGTCATGTCGAAGGTCACCGACTTGGTGGTGCCACGAATGGTCAGATCTCCGGTCAGCTTCCAATCGTCACCGTGTGGAGCCAGGTCGGTTGACTTGAACGTGACCAGCGGGTGGTTCTCGACGTTGAGAAAGTCTGGCGAGAGAAGGTGCCCGTCGCGGTCCGCGGAGCCCGTAGTAACAGTTGCTGCCACGGCGGTGACTTCAACAGTCGACTCGACGGGGTTCTCAGCAACGACGATCGTCCCCGAGATCTCGCCGAACGTTCCACGGACCTTGGTGACCATCAAATGACGAGCCGTGATCCGCAAGTCGCTGTGACTTGGGTCGAATTCCCAGGTGCCAACGGTTGGAACCGCTTTGCTGTCGATGGTGCGTGATGACATGTTGCTCTCCTTACAGAACCAATACTTGAATGTTCAACATCATACGAGAGAATACGTGAACTGTCAACTATTGATTCTTCAATGAACTGCCGCCTTGCCTAGCGAGTACCAAACCCTCATCCGTGGGGTGGATGCGTATCGAGGCGCTTTGACGTTTCGCCGATGCAGAGATCCTCGACAAAACCAACACCCGCTTGCCGTGCGACCGCGGCGGCTTCCTCCGACGTTATGCCAGCCTGAAGCCAAAGCGCCTTGGCCCCTACTGCCACGGCTTGCTCGGCAATGCCCGCAGCCTCGGCCGGCGGGCGAAACACATCCACGATGTCGATCGGTACGGGCACATCCGCCAGCGACGAATACGCGGTTTGACCGAGAATCTCCGGGGCAGTCGGATGTACCGGGATCACCGTGTATCCAGCGCGAAGTAAGACCTCAGGAATATGGTTCGCGGCTTTGTCGGGGTTGGTTGACGCGCCGACAACGGCG
>JAGXFS010000047.1 GCA_024637275.1 Acidimicrobiia bacterium | reverse complement strand
CAACGCGATCAAACTCAAGAACGGCACGAGTTGCTGTGGCAACCACGGGGAACCCGGTTGCTGAGTGGGTCCTGACGCCTCCGGTTCGGATGGCCATTCACACTCCCACGATGACCGTGGCCACGACGAACGTGGCCACGACGATGACAGCCATGGAGACCATCACCACTAGCAGCGCTAGTTAACGATCGAGTAGCGCACCAGCTCGGCGCCGTCATTGGTCAGCCACTGTTTATCTAGCGCCATGCCAGCCCGCTCGGCGACGCCGCGCGATGCCTCGTTTTCGGCGAGCGCGTTGGCAAAGATGGTTCGTACGCCGACGACGTCGAAGGCGTACTCGATGATCGCTCCCACCGCCTCGGACGCGTAGCCATGCCGCTGATACCTTCGGGCGATCGTGTAGCCGACGTCGGCGGTCGACGGATCGGCCGCCCGTACATGCAGGCCGACGTCACCAACGGTCGCTCCGGTTGCCTTGTCGACGATGGCGAACTGATGCCACTCGCCAGGCGTTCCCGGTGGGATATTGGCGAGATCCTCGAAGAACTCGTACGCCTCGTCAACCGTGTACGGCGTTTCCCACCCCTGGAGGCGGGCGATCTCTTCGTCGTTGCGGTACTCGAGAAAGAGGCTCAGGTCTCGCGCGTCAAACGTCCGCAGACCGATCCGTTCGGTCTCGGCGTGCCAGCCGTTACTGTCCAAAACGGCGATCTCGTTGGGCGAAGTCGCGGAGCGATCGAAGGAAGTCCACCCGGCGGAAAGCCGGCCAATGGACATCCACGAACGAGAACTCGGCGTAGGCCGATTGCCATAGGAGAAAGCCCGACAGTCGCGACTCGCCGGAGGTGCGAATGATTAGCTCGGCGTCGGGCAGGTCCGACAAATACATGTGGGCTGCCAACGAGTCGCGGGTTACCTTCGAAGGAATCTCTTCAGGGGTGATACCGGCCCGAAGAAGATCAGACATCAGTTCACGGGCGGCGTCGACGATCTCTTGTTGGCCGCCGTAGCCCATCGCGATATTGAGTTGACGGGTGCCGGTCGAGCGGGCCGCTTCCATCTCTTTGGCAGCCCTGACCAGATCGTCGGGGAGCAAGTCGAGCGAACCGATGACCCGCAGGGAGAGGTCGTAGTGGTCGGCGAGTGCAGGAAGTCGCAAGAAGAGGTCCTTCAATACTTCGAAGTAGGGGAGCAGTTCTGACTCCGGACGGGTCATGTTCTGCGGAGACAGGACCCATCCGGTAACCGTCTCGATTCCGATCTTTTGGGACCATTCGATGAATTGCTCAAACTTGGCCATGCCTTCGCGATAACTTGCCGCGTAATCAGGTAGGCGCTGGGTCCGGGCGTAGCGGCGGTGACCATCCAGGATCACTCCGATATGGCGCGGTAGGCGGGCCGAATCCAACCCACGTTCGAGGTGGCGCTCGTAGAGCCGGTAGAGAGGTCGGGAGACAACTGACTGCGTCACACCTTTATGGTACCGACCTGAATCGGCTCTGTCTCTACAACTCGGAGCGGTTCCATGCAGTCGACAGGGCATCTGCGTATTCGTTCCAGCGGGAACCATCGTGAGCCCTGATCCAGGTAAAGGTCAGTTCAGGCCTCGATTTGGCGAGCGCGTATACCTCTTGGACGAGGTCGAGGTTCTTGATCGGACCACTCTTGCGTTTCCAGCCGTTTCGTTCCCATCCCGCGGCCCAGGCATTGATCGTCTGCACGCAGAGGTTCGAGTCCGAATAGATGGTCGTCGGTTCGTTCTCCGGTACCAATTTGATGCCCTCGATGAGCGCGGTCAGCTCCATACGGTTGTTGGTGGTGGCCGGGTCGTGGCCATGAGCTTCCCCGAGTATCTCTCCTCCCGTCACGTACACGGCCCCCCATCCGCCTGGTCCCGGATTCGGGACGGACGAACCATCCGTGAAAACCCCGGTGTCAGGGCCACCGGTAAACTCTTCTAGGACCTGGGCGACCGATAGCGTCGCAGACGAGGTCCGTGACCTGGCTCGCTTGCCAGATGGCGACTTACGAGAGGGACCGGAGGATGCCGACGGCGTGGCCGTTCGATTGCGACAGTCCAGGCACTGTGACGGTGTCCAGTTCTCGTACCGGTCGACGATGTCCTGGCGAACGGAGAATGACTTCTCACAGAGGTTGCAAACGTACTGCGGCATTACATGGCTTTCGGTAGCGAAAAGACGAACGAACTGAGGCCATTTTTGCGTTCGTAGATGACGTCGCCGTCCATCAATCGAGCAAGTTGTCTCGCGACGACAAGCCCTAGTCCGAGCCGGTCCGGCTGGCGTTCTGCCTCGGCGTCGTTGCGATAGGCGGCGAACACGTCCACTGGATTATCGAGTCCGACCCCCGGGCCGTCATCGTGGACGCCAACCTGGACTGCGTCGTCGGTTGATTCGACGGTGACGAACACCTCGCCGCCACCGTGGGTTACGGCGTTGCCGACCAGATTGCGAATGATCTGGACGCAGCGAAACCGATCACCTTTCGCAAAGGTGGATTCGCCGATGACGCGTACCTGGCCGGCGGGAAACGAGTCAATCACTTCCCGAGTCAACTTGTTCAAGTCGAAGCGGGCCTGAGCAAACTCGACTTGGCCTACATCGACCTTGGCCGCCACGATCAGGTCCTCGATCCGATACATAAGCACCCCGGCCTGATTGGCGATCGTGGCGATCAGTTCGATCTGTTCTTCCTCGGAGAACCCAGAGCGGTTGTCGCGCAACTCCTGAGCGAAACCCACGACGGCAGACAGGGGTGTCCGTAGCTCATGAGCGATGCTCGCTACGAACTCGTCCTTGGTACTCACGAGGTAGCCGTGTTTTTCTAGCTCGGCCGCTTGCCGCTGCGCTGTGATGTCCCTGGCAACTCCTACGACATCTTCACCGTCGGGGGCCAAGCGGATCTCGTAGGTCCGAATTCCGCCGCCCAGGTCGGCATCACCCATGACCACCTGGACAGAACTGGTCTCAAGCGTGGCGTTGGTTCCAACGTGGAGAGCCCCGGCGAGTTCGTCCGAGAGGAAGTCCGCGAAATTGCGGAACAAGAACTGGCCCTTGTCGATGTCGCCCGTCGCCCCATGGACTTCCAACAGGCGTCCCGTTTGGGTCACACGAAAGATCACGTCAGGAGCTGCAGCAACCAGGGTCTGGAGTCGATCCTCGGCCCTGGCGGTGGCCGCGTCAGCTTTGCGCTCGATCTTTTCGTAGATCTCGACCTTCTTCGCCAACAGGAAATACTGACCAAACGCGAAGCTAACGAGCACCAGGGACAGGGTGATGAGGGCCCTGTTGAGGGTTACGGGACCCTGATCGTTGCGCACGCCCGACAAGAAGTCGAGCACGAAGGTGTTGAACGGAAAAGCGAGAGTGGTCGCCACCAGCCCTGCCCTGCTTCCAAAAAAGGCAGCTACGAGGGCGACCGGGAGCACTGACACGAACGCAGCTGCATCGCCCAGGGTGCTTCCGAATACATAGAAGATCAGGGCGGAGAAGGCTACGGCGAGCGCGACATATAGGCCGTGGCGAATTGTTGGGGTGTCGAGCTTGCTCATGATGGTTGCCCAGAATATAGGCAAGGCCGGCGCCGAACCAGATTCGTTGGGTCTTCGGGGCTAATACAATCTTCTCCGGCAGCACATTCGGTCTGTGTCAAAACCGACTTAACGTAAGCGACCACCCCGAAGGGCGGTCGCTATGGTCGGGCTAACACAGGAGGCTGAACGTGTTATGCAATGACTATCGGCACTGAGGGTTAGAACTTGAACGATTTATCACAGCCGGTTGCACGCTTGAAAGAGCACCTGATGGCCGGCGCCATCCGCCAGGACGGCCCCTTTACGCTCCGTTCGGGCGCGACCTCTTCGTGGTACCTCGACGGCCGTCAGACGACCTTCAGTGGCAGCGGCGCCCGATTGGTCGCTGAAGCCGTTCTCTCCCACCTCGATCCAGGAGCCGTGGCCGTCGGAGGGATGACGATGGGGGCAGATCCGATCGCGGTCTCGGCAGCGCTCGTGTCGACGGACCTTGGTCGACCGTTGAACGCTTTTTCGATTCGGAAAGAAGCCAAGGATCACGGGACAGGAGGTCGGCTGGTCGGGCCGGTGAAAGCCGGAGACCAGGTCACAATCCTCGAGGACACCACCACCACTACAGGAGCGTTCATTGAAGCTATCGACGCCGCCGAGGCTGGCGGCCTGTTGGTGATCCAGGCGATCTGCCTGGTTGATCGCTCGGGCCAGCTTGCCGCCAAAACCATGGCTGCCAGAGGGATTCCATATGTGGCGTTGTTGAGTCCCGAGCTGTTGGGTCTCGAAGCGTGATTGTCCGCGTCAAACCACATAGGACCTTTGCGTGGGCGATGCTCGGCTTGCTTGGTGCCACGATCCTTGCCGATTTTGTGGTCGGCGGATTGTTGGCGAATGTTGCAGCGAACCTCCAATCCACCACGTTCGTGACCTGGCTGACCGAGCGGTTCGGCGTGCCGTTCTCACTTGGCGAAATCGACGCTTTTGAAGCTCGCGACTTCTTGTGGGCAGCTGCTTACGGTACGTTTGGGGTCGGCCTGATCGTGCACGGTTTGCGGGACCTCCTGGTGCCTCGAAAAGTGCTGGAGGCCAACGAAGAAGGGATCGCGGTTCACCTGACGGGATGGTTCGGTCGAGCTACCCGAATTCCCTGGAGCGTCATCGACGATGTGCGGGGCGGTCGTCTGACGCATCTGGACAGCGTGTCGGAGGCATTGATGGTGACGGTGACTACGAACGAAGCGATCCCCGCCGACCCGTGGGGCGCCCGATGGCTTGACGACAATACCCTGGCCATCACGGCTCGCCACTGGACAAAAACGCCCGATGAGGTCGCCGAGGGATTGACGCAATTGGCGCTGCGATCGAAGGCGACGCTTTGATGTTGGTCGGAGCGCACGTCGATCCGACGGACCCCTTGGCGGAAGCGGCTGCCCGCGACGCCGACATCGTCCAGGTGTTCCTTTCCAACCCCCAATCTTGGAAAAAGCCTTCTCCGCGAGACGACGCGGCCGCCCTAAAAGCATCGCCGGTCGGGATCTATGTTCATGCCCCGTATTTGGTGAACGTGGTCTCAGGCAACAACCGGGTTCGCATCCCGTCGCGGAAGATACTCCAGGATTCAGCTGATGCCGCCCAAGCGATCGGGGCACTCGGGCTCATCGTGCACGGTGGTCACATGACGGGCGACGACGTCGACGTAGGCGAGGGATTCGTCCGATGGCGCAAGGCCCTGGAAGCTGTCGAAACCGATGTGCCGATTCTGATTGAGAATACGGCCGGCGGAGACGTCGCCATGGCGCGTCAGGTCGAAGTGATCGGTCGTCTGTGGGAAGAGATCGGCGATCTCAATCCTGGCTTTTGCCTCGACACTTGTCACGCCTGGGCGGGCGGTGAACCGTTTGATGGACTGATTGCACGGGTGATGTCCGCAACCGGCCGGATCGACCTTGTGCACTGCAACGACTCGAAAGACGCGTTTGACTCGCGTCGCGACCGCCATCAGAACCTTACGAACGGGGAGATTCCTCCTGACCAGTTGGCGGACGTACTTCGGGCGGTCGCCGCCCCGATTCTTGTTGAGACCCCCGGCTCAGCTGCGGACCACATTGCCGATATCGCCTGGATTCGCAGCCTCTAAGCGCTTTTTGAGCGATCGCTTGACTTTCCTTCTGGGGTGCTGTATAGTTTGAGCGAATGATCAAAGCAAACGCTCAAAAGAAGATATTATGAACCCGCTGATCGTGATCTACGTGGTGTACGGCCTGGCTGCCATCGGCTTGACGGTTTGGCTTGCCAAGACACTGTTTTCGAATGGGGCGGTGTTCTTGGAAGGTGTCTTCAAGGACAACCACGAGTTAGCTGAGGCGCTCAACCGGTTGTTGGTGACCGGCTTCTACATGCTCAATCTCGGCTACGCGTTCTTGATCTTCAAGACGAATGGTCGCCCGGTCGGGGCCGTTGAATCGATCGAGTTGCTCGTAAACAAGATGGGGATCCTGCTGGTTAGCCTCGGCCTGATTCACTTCCTGAACATGATCGTGTTCTGGCGTCTCCGGAGGGGATCGGACCGTCGGACGCCGCCGGCGCTACCAACCCCCCAGGGCGACTTCCCCTGGTAGTGAAGCGACCCACCGAAAAGGATGCGAGAATCGTGACCCGAATAGCGACGGAGATCTCCATGCCACCCAAAACGGCTGGCGACACCACAAAAGAACGCATCCTTGATGCCGCCTTCGACACCCTTGTCGAAGACGGCATCACCGGTGCCAGCGCCCGCGCCATCGCCGCCCACGGTGAGTTCAACCAGGCGCTGATCTTCTATCACTTCGGGAGTGTTCGAGATCTGCTGATCGCCACGCTCGAACGTTCTTCTCAGATCCAGGTGGAGCGCTATCGGGAGCGGATCGAAGGCATCACGGATCTGGGCGACATGGTCCACGTGGCTGCGGCCCTTCACGCCGAGGATATGGAGCGCGGTTCGATCACGATGGTGGCCCAATTGATGGCCGGGGCGGCGTCCGATCCAGAAATGGGGGAAGCGGTTGTGAAGGCCTTTCAACCATGGATCGATCTCGTCGAGCGAGCGCTTCGGCAAGTGTTTGCTGGGTCGCCGATCGAAGCCTTTCTTCCCTACCCGGATATGGCCTACGGGATTTCGTCACTGTTTCTCGGTCTCGAGCTGCTTTCGAAGCTCGACCCTGATCACGAGCAGGAAGAACGGATCTTCTCGATGATGAACATGGTCTCGGGGATGCTCGAGAACGTGATCGCCGGCAAACCGCTACTTGGCTAGGTCGGCATTGAGAGGGCATCCTGTATCTGCCTGTGGCCATTGCTCGACGTAATCGCCATCGATGGCGATATAGACATAATCGAAGTCTCCGTCGAGGTCGACGAATAGTTCCCGCACGGTTGGATCTTCTCCGGGGAGGCCATAAGTGTGCGTGATCCCGGCGGCGAACAGCGAGTCCAACGGGCGCTCCGCGGCCCCAAACGTCAGCATCTCGCCGGCGTCGTTTGACAACGGACCGAGCAAACCCTGCGGGTCGGCGGCAAAACGGTGGTCGCCAAAGTCCAGGAACGTAACGCCCTTTTCTTCGCACACGAATTGGCTCGGGTATTCGTTGACGCCATTGGCTATACGGTCGGCGCCGTCCACCCAGGGACCGTGCTGGCTCGATGCGCATGCCCCAAGGAGCAGCCCCATCAGAACGATTACAACCTGTCGCATCTTCCCAGGCTACTGGTAGCTTGCCGCTTGTGGAACTGACTCAGATCGAAGCCCGGGTTCTGGGCGCACTCATCGAAAAGCATATGACGACCCCCGATCACTACCCGCTGACGACCAATTCACTGATCTCAGCGTGCAATCAAACCTCGAATCGGGATCCGGTATTGACCCTGAGTGAGTCCGAAGTGATCGAGGGTATGGACTCGCTTCGAAGCCAAGGCTTGGCCCGCACGGTGAAACGAAGCGGAGAGCGATCGCTTAAACACCTGGAGATCGCCGACGAGGGTCTTGATATCTCACGTGAACAGAAGGCCTTGCTGGCGGTTCTCCTGCTTCGCGGTCCCCAGACGAGCGGAGAGCTGCGTTTACGCACCGAACGGTACGTTTCGCTTGACTCGTTGGAGGACGCCGACCGGGTCCTGGAATCGATGGCCAGCGCCGACATCCCCGTCGCCATGCTGCTCGATCGGGTGCCCGGCCAAAAGGAGTCTCGCTGGATGCACCTGCTGGGCGGCCACACGATCCCCGATCGAGACACTAGTGATGGCGTCGAGGCCACCGCGGGCGAACCGGTTCCTTCCCGCTTGGAGTTGCTTGAAGCGCAGGTGGCTGCGCTCCAGGAGCGCGTTACCGACTTGGAATCAAGGCTGGAATAGCGCCGACAAAGGAAGGGTGAGGGTTGCTCCGGCCGGTAGGTCCGAGAAGTCACCGCCATGGTCCTCGAGAGCAAAGCGATAGCTGGAGCTCGGCGTGTACCGGGGGCAGTCCGACGATTGCCCGTCAACGCACGGAGCCATCGTGATCACTTCGAGCAGAACTCCGGCTCCGTCGAAGAAGGCGACATCGAGCGGGATTGGAACCGTCCACATCCAGAACGAACCTGAGGTCGGCACTTCCCAGGCGAACAGCATGGCGTCGACATCGCCGAAGGACGTCACGCCCATCAGACCCTGAGCGCGCAACGCGGTGTCGTCGGCGACGGCTACGAGTAATTCCCGCCCATTGAGCTCAATAGTGGTCAGGTCGAACCCCTCGATGTCGCCGGTGTTGATATCTCCCGAGTCGGCTGTGCTTGGCGTCACGACTTTGGTGGTCGAAGACGCAGGCCCGCTGGTGGGTCGCGTCGTGGTGGTGGCTGTGGCTGCCGTATTTGTAACAACATCGGGCTCCACAGGGGAGCCCGATGTGCAACTGGCGAGAAGAGCTACCAGGAGAGCGGCCAGGAAAGGTCGCGTGGCTCCTCCTCAAATAGGGCGGCGGCTGCCTCGTCGGTCATGTGATAGGTCTCGGCTTCGCCGGGAAATGCCTCACTGCGTACATCGGCAACGTACTGTTCGAGTGCTTCGATTGCCTGCTCCCGTAGGTTGGCGTACTTACGAACGAACTTCGCATAATGGCCGTCATGCAGGCCGAGAACGTCGTGCCACACGAGGACCTGTCCGTCGCAGTGCAGGCCCGCGCCAATACCAATGGTCGGAACCCCGATCTCTTTGGTGATGACTTGCGCGACCGTATCCGGAACCCCCTCGAGCACCATGGCGAAAACGCCTGCTTCAGCAAGAGCTTTGGCGTCAGAGATCATCTCTTTGGCGTCGGCGACCGCCCGGCCTTGAACTTTGTAGCCGCCCATCGCGTGCACGGATTGAGGGGTCAGTCCGATGTGGGCCATCACCGGAATTTCGGCGTTGATGATGGCTTCGATCACGGGTAGCCGACTGGCGCCGCCCTCTAGCTTGACCGCTTCGGCGCCGCCCTCGCGAATGAGTCGGGACGCGTTGCGGACCGCTTCGGGAGTTGATATGTGATAACTCATCCATGGCAGATCACCGAGGACCAGACTGTGAGGCTTGGCCCGGGCGACTGCGGCGGTGTGATGGATCATGACGTCGACGTCAACGGCCAGCGTGTGGTCGTGTCCGAGCATCGCGTTGGCGACTGAATCGCCAACCAGAATGATGTCGATACCGGCTGCGGAAGCGATTGATGCGGACGGTGCGTCGTAGGCGGTCACCATGGCGATCCGTTCGCCGCCTTTGCGGCCTGCGATAGCCGGTGCCGTGACCTTCTTGGGTGTGTCACCCATGAGTGTGCTCCTGTCTCCCCACCCGGTTGAGGTTGAGGGATGTGGCTCTCTGTCTTGATGTGAAAGTCCGACATCCGATGCCAAGTGGTCACCAGTGTCAGTTTCAGGCTAGCCGCGAAGTTGTTAATCCGTTTTTCGACCTCCTACGTATTAGTGCTAAATGACTTAGGAGGTCACTGTGAGAAAACTATCTCTCGTACTGATGGCAATGGCCATCATGGCTGTATCGGTCCCAGCGGTTGCGCAAGAAGCACCCCGCATCCACCTTATCCATGGCATTCCGGACACGGCGGTTGACGTCGAAGCCGGAGGCGAAAATGTCTTCGAGAACTTCCAGTTCGGCGAGACCCAGGACCTGTCCTCGCTCGCTGGTGCGACGCTGGAAGGCTTGACCGTCAAGCTGGCCGGAACCGACACCGTTGCCATCGACGCCGGTGACGTAGCCCTTCCTGCTTCAGGCAACTACACGATCATCGCTCACCTGACCGCTGACGGGACACCCACCCTGGCTGTCTTCGCCAACGACACATCGACGATCGCCGCTGGCGAGGGTCGACTGACGGTCCGCCACACGGCCGCTGCCCCGGCAGTCGACGTACTGGCCAACGGTGACGTAGCGTTCTCGAACCTTGCTAACCCGGATGGCGTTTCCGCCGACCTGGCCGTAGGTACGATTTCCGCAACGGTCGTACCTACCGGTACCACCGAGCCAGTTGTTATTGGCCCGGCAGATCTGCCGATCGCTGACGGAGCGTCTCTGATCGTCTACGCCGTCGGTTCGCTTGAAGCAGAGTCGTTGACGGTTCTTACCGAGTCGATCACCGGCCTCGGCACCGCCCCTGCTGCGGTCAACACCGGTAACAGCCCGGTTGAGTCGGCTACTCCTTGGGCAGCCGTTGCTGGCCTCGCAGTCGCTGCAGTCGCTAGCTTCGCCGTCCGTCGCCGCAATGTGACGGAAAGCTAGGCATCAACAACAACGGGGTGAGATGCCATATGGCATCTCACCCCACTCTCTTTTATGCGGTACTTCTTCCTCTCCCTCGTAGTCGTCTTGTCGGCGTGCAGCACCACCTCTTCGGGGGTCTCAACGTCCTCGACAACCACGACACCTTCCACCCCTACGGTCACCGTATCTCCCGCCACCGGCCTGGCACCCACGACCACGGTTCCATCCGGGTCTACCTCACCGCTCGCCGAACTGGTGAAACCGCTTGGCTCGGCGACGTACGATCCCGAAACTCTGCTGGCAACCGGCCCGGTTCCCGTCGGTCTGCACCTGGAGACGATCGGCGTCGACAACGCGCCGGTGATTCCCGTCGGAGTACTCGACAACGGTGAGATGGAGATCCCGGGAGCCACTGAGGTTGGTTGGTACCGCTTTGGTCCTTCACCGGGCGAGAACGGATCGGCAGTCCTCGCTGCCCATATCGCCTACAACGGACGTAACGGCCTCTTCCGCAAGCTGGATCAGATGCAGCCGGGCGATTCGTTTGAAGTGGCCTACGACGACGGAACAACCCGTCGGTTCGAGGTCACAGAAATTGCCCAGTACGGCAAAACCGAATTGCCCTTCGATCGGATTTTCGCCAAGGACGGAGAGGCCGGCCTGGTATTGATCACCTGCGGTGGAACCTTCAACGAGTCGCTGAGGTCATACGACGACAACATCGTGGTGTACGCCGTTCCCAGCGCTTAGTTCGCCGTGAGTGAGGGAACCGTGCTCTGTGTGGTCAGCGTCCGAGGTTCGAGCCTCCGGGTTCTTGACCAAGGAGAGAACGATGAATCAAAAACTACCGGCGGGCGCGTTGGCCTTGCTGCTACTCATCGCAGGCTGTGCCTCGACGAGCGATGGAGGACGGCAACGATCTGCGCCGACGGCGTGGCCAACCGTTCCTGGTGATGCGACCCAATCGCCTGAGCGATCGACGAGAACCACCTGGGCGACAGATGATCTACGGACGATCTGGCCAACGCAACTGAGGCGACGCTCGGCCGGCGGGCGGTCGAGGCTTCTCCCTCGTCGGTTGCCGACAACATTGGCAATGCCGAATTCGTGCAGGAGGAACCGAATCCATCGATCGATCCACTACGTGACGGTTTGTCAACGTTCGCCCTTGACGTCGATACCGGGTCATACACCATTGGCAAACGGTTCGTTGAGGACGGTTACCTGCCCGACCGGGCTTCCGTTCGCACCGAGGAGTATGTGAACGCACGCAACTATCACTATCCCCAACCGCGATCGGGCGACGACTTTGCGATTCACCTGATGGGAGGCGTTACGCCCTTTGAGACTTTCCCAGCCGCTGACGTAGCTGATGTGCTGGCTCTCCTAGACGAACAGCCACAGATGAGGGTGCAGCTGGCTGTTGTAAAGCACGCCGCGGGCAATATGGACCGACTGCTGGTGTGGTTGGGTGAGGCCCGCAAAGACTGGTGGGATGTGTTGGCGGCAGCGGAGTATCCACGGCAGGCTGGATTCGGTCCCGGCGAAGCTCCCATGGAGGCCATAGCTGCCGACCTGGCTGAGTATCTGGCCTGGCTCGGGGAAGGCTCGTGACGTGCTCAAATCTGCGCGATGGAAACTGTTTGACAGAAAGAAACCCGTATGCCATTATCTCCCGGGAGCGGTCCCGGGAGCGCTCCCGGGACTCCAGATAGGGAGATCCAGATGAGGACGCTTCGGGTCAGGACGCTCCCGGTAAGGACTTGTGGAGGGGAATCGGTTGCGGTTGACGTTGGAGAAGATCGGGGAGCTGGCCGGTGTGTCCCGGTCAACGGTTTCGCGGGTCATCAACGATCAGCGAGATGTCAGTGAAGAGGTTCGAACTCGTGTCCTTGAGACGATTGAGCGAACCGGTTATCGGCCCAATCAAGCTGCCAGGACCCTGGTATCCAGCCGCAGTCAGGTTCTCGGCCTGGTAATCCCGAGTTCGGTACACAACCTATTCGCCGACCCATATTTCGGTCGATTGATCCAAGGCATCACGAAGGCTGCCAATCGCGCCGAACAGACGCTGTCGCTGTTCCTCTTCGAAGACGAACGCGAGGAACTCGATCTGTATCCACGAGTCATCGCCAATGGACTTCTCGATGGACTCATTGTGACCGCCACGAAGATGGCTGACCCCCTCGTTCAGCGTCTCCTCGATGACGACACCAATTTCGTCATGATCGGTCGACCGGACTCGAATCGTATTTCGTTCGTGAACGTCGAAAACGAGTCGGGTGCTCGAATGGCCACCCTTCACCTGCTTGGCCACGGCGCAGCAAACATCGGCGCGATTCTGCCTCCGTCGAGTACGACCACCGGGATCGACAGGAGAAGCGGGTTTCTGTCTGCGATGAATGAATCCGGGCGAGCCGTCCCTGAGGGCGCCATCGTCGAGGGGGATTTCACCGAGGAGAGCGGCTACGAGGGAATGTCCAGGCTGATTAGCCAGGGGGTCGATGCGGTCTTTTGTGGATCCGACACCATGGCGATGGGGGCTCTGCAGGCCCTGATTGATGCGGGACTGCACTGTCCTGGAGATGTCCGGGTCGTCTCTTTCGACGGCTTGTTTGACCCCCGCCAGACCGATCCACCATTGACCACCGTTAGCCAGCCTGTCCGCCAGACCGGCGAGGAAGCCGTCAATATGCTCCTCGAAATCCTGAACGATGGCGATTCGACGCCACGCTCGCGCATCTTCCCAACGGAACTGACCATCCGGTCGTCGTGTGGTTGTCCGGAACCAGGAGGTTCAGTCTGACCGACCGGGATCCATTCTTCTTTGCGTCACGGCTGGGAGCGCTCCCAGCCTCGAGAACAAGAGCAACTCAACACCTGAAAGAGGAGAAATAGCAATGAGAGCAAACAAATGGACAGTGCTGGTGGTGGTCTTCGGACTTCTGCTGGCTGCTTGCGGTGGCGATTCGACCACCACCACGGCTGGCTCGACTGACGAGCCAACCTCAACCACTGCCGCCGCGGCGCCCGACACCACGGACGCCCCTGATACACCAGAGCCGAGCGGCGATCGTGTGCAGATCAGGTGGTTCGTAGGCCTGGGCGCCGGGTCCGACGTAGACGTGATTCCAGCCCAGGAAGCTGTGGCTGAGGCGTTCAACGCCTCTCAGGATGAAATCGAACTGGTCCTCGAGATCGTAGACAATGATCAAGCGTTCGGAGTTCTGAATACGCAGCTCGCAGCCGGCGACGCTCCTGACATTGTGGGTCCCGTGGGGATTCGCGGTCGGGATGGGTTTCCAGGTGCTTGGCTCGATCTTCAGCCGCTCGTCGACGCCAATGGCGTTGACTTGTCCGACTTTGACCCGGAACTGGTCAAGTTCTATGAAGTAGAGGGCGAAGGTCTTTTGGGCCTGCCGTTCGGCGTCTTCCCTCAGTTCATCTTCTACAACCTTGACCTCTTCGATGAGGCCGGTCTTAACTACCCGCCGTCTGCGTATGGAGAACCTTACGTCTGGGCGGATGGAACCGAAGCCGACTGGGACATTGAGACCGTGCGCGAGTTGGCGAAGCTGCTGACCGTCGACGCCAACGGTAACGACGCGACGAGCAGCGACTTCGACCCCAACGCCATTCAGCAATTCGGGTTCGGTAATCAGTGGACTGACATGCGCGGCATGGCTGCTCTATTCGGACCTGGAACGCTGGTTGATGATGACGGCAACGCGGTCGTTCCCGATTCCTATCGTGAGGCCATGAAGTGGTATCAGGAGCTGGCATGGACGGACCACACCTACCCGTTTGCTGATTACGGCGCTTCGGAAGTGTTCGGTGGAACCGACAACTGGTTCAACTCGGGCAATCTGGCCATCGACGCCGTGCACCTGTGGTACGCGACGTGTTGTATCGGCGACTTGCAGTCGCCGTGGAACGCTGCTCCGATGCCGTCGGCCAATGGTCAGACGACCGCCAAGTTGCATGCCGACACGTTCGCCATCACCAAAGCAACAGAACATCCTGAAGAGGCCTTCACGGTGCTTCAGTACCTCATCGGAGATGCCGCCAACGAATTGTTGAAGATCTACGGTGGTATGCCCGCCCGATTGAGTCTTCAGGACACATTCTTTGATGAGCTCGATGCCGATCAGTTTGCCGGACAAGACATCAACTGGGATGTGGTGACGGCCAGCTTGGGCTACAACGACAACCCCAACCACGAGGCGGGATTGCCCAACTCGCAGGAAGCGCAGGACTGCTACAACCGGATCACCAACAAGCTTTTCGTCGACGAGTCATTCGACGTCGATGCGGCTTTTGATCAGCTGGTGATAGACCTCCAGGCCATTTATGACGGCACGGGAGCATGCACGCTTGACGAGTAACTCATAGTGCAACTTGGGGCCCGGGATTATCCCGGGCCCCAATACCAATCCGGAGGAGTAACCGTGGCAATTGTGCAAGAAGCTACCGACGGAGCGACCCGAAAGAGATTTCGGCGCGCCAAGTCGGAACTGGGACCGCTCGAGCGTAAAAACGGTCGATATGGGTGGATATTCATCTCGCCCTGGCTGATTGGCTTCTTTCTGTTCTATTTGTTGCCGATGGCCGCGTCGGCGTTCTTTTCGATGCTCGACTTTCAACTCTCGGTCCCAGACGAAGCGACCTTTATCGGCGCAGACAACTGGCGCAGGGCTCTGTTCAACGATCCAAACGTCTGGCGCTCGTGGGTCGTGACACTGCGCTTTGCGGTGATCAACCTGCCGCTCGGACTTGCCGTCGCGTTCGGATTCGCGCTGCTCTTGAACTCCGAGTACCTCCGCGGCAAAAACCTGTTCCGCACCCTGTTCTATGCGCCGTCGGTGGTCCCCTTCATTGCGGCGACCCTCATCTTTTCCCAGGTTCTCAACTCGCAGTCGGGGTGGGTCAACCGGATCATCGCTCTATTCGGTGTTGATGCGGTTGGGATTGACGGCATTCGTTGGTTCGACGACCCGACCCTTATTCCGATCACCTTCACCTTCATCGGAATCTGGGGCGTTGGAAATGCCATCCTCATCAACCTCGCCGGCCTCCAAGGAGTACCGAGCAGCCTGTACGAATCAGCGGCGATCGATGGAGCGGGATGGTGGCGCCGCATGTGGAACATCACTATTCCGATGGTTTCGCCGGTCATCTTCTACAACCTCGTCCTCGGTCTCGTTGGTCTGCTCCAGTACTTCCTTCAGCCCTTTGTTTTGAATGGAACAACTGGCTACCCCGAAGGCGCCACCAGCTTCTACATGATCTATTTCTACAAGCAAGCCTTTCAATTCGCCCAAATGGGATATGGCGCGACGCTGGCCTGGATCCTCTTCTTCGTGGCGTTGGCGTTCACCGTGGTTACGTTCGGTACGGCCAGATATTGGGTCTACTACTCAGGAGATTCGGCATGAAGCCCATGGTTACTCGTCGCGAGCCGACCGCTTTTGATGAGGCGACTGCCCGTCTCAAGCGCCGTAGGCTCCTCCGCCAGTGGGCAGTTACGATAGTGGCACTGGCCCTTGCTTCAGTGTGGCTGATGCCGTTGTTGTATGCCGGCGTCACGTCGCTCAAGACCCGAACGCAGGCAGTTGACTCTCCAATCTTGCCGACCGAGATCGCCGTTTACGACTACGAAGGGCGTGAGTACGAGGTTTACGAGGTGCCTGTTGATGGCACCGTCGAGACCTGGGCGCTGGTCAACAAGGGCCGCGAGTCAAGCGAATTCGTGGATCCCAATAATCCCGACGCCGGTTTGATCGCATGGGAGGGACGCTGGCGGACCCTTGAACCAGCCCGCTCGATCTCGTTTGCCTGGGGTAATTATCCAGAAGCCTGGGAAAAGATCAACTTTCCGAGGTTGTTGGGCTGGACGCTCTTCTATGCGACCATCACGTTGATCGGTGCCGTTTCGTCTTCGGCTCTGGTCGCCTACGGATTTGCTCGATTTAAGTTCCGCGCCCGCGGCGTTCTGTTCATGGTGCTGATGGCGACCATCATTCTTCCCCCGGCTGTCACCCAGGTTCCGAGCTATGCGTTTTTTAGCTGGATCGGTTGGACGGGAACGTGGCTTCCGCTGATCGTTCCACAGTTTTTCGCTAACGCCTACAACGTGTTTCTCCTCAGGCAATACTTCCTCACCATCCCCAATGAGATGGAACAGGCCGCAGCGGTCGACGGTGCCGGGCCACTCAAGACGTTTGTCGCGGTCATCCTTCCTCAGGCGATTCCGGCGATGACTGCGGTATCGCTCTTCCACTTCTTCTTTGCCTGGAATGACTTCTTCGGGCCGCTTATCTATTTGGTAAGTAATCGGGATCTGCAACCGATTTCGGTGGGTCTGACCCTCTTCAACGGGGTGTACGACACGGAGCCGCAGCTGATCATGGCCGCCTCCTTCATCACCCTGGTGATCCCGCTGGTCATCTTCTTCTTTGCGCAGCGCATCTTTATTCAGGGGATTGTGATCACCGGCGTTGACAAATGAGCCGAAGGGTGCCCGGGGCATGCATGATGCTGGCGCTGACCGCCTGTGGCGGATCAGCGGTTCCTGTCGCCTCGACCCCGACGACGACTATGACGACAAGTACGCCTGAAACCACGGTGGTTTCGACACCCGTCGAGACCTTTCATCCAGAAGCCAAGGGTTGGGATCTGGTGTGGGCCGACGAGTTCGACGGACCCTCGTTGGACCTGACCCGGTGGGACTTCGAAGAGAACTGTTGGGGTGGTGGCAACAACGAATTGCAGTGCTACACCAACCGTTCCGAGAACGTTTCAGTGGACAGCGGCGCGCTGCGTATCGTTGCCAGAGAGGAATCGTTCACGGGTCTTGACGGCCACGAGGACACCCCTGATTCGTCGCTCGGCCAAACGACGCTTCCCTATACCTCGGGTCGCATTCGCACCAAGGGCCAAGGCGACTGGAAGTACGGACGGATTGAGGTCCGAGCCCGATTCCCCGAAGGCCAAGGCTTGTGGCCGGCGATCTGGATGCTCCCAACCGATTCGCCGTACGGTGACTGGGCAGCGGGTGGAGAAATCGACATCGCCGAGGCGGTCAACCTCAAGACCATTCGCGGGGCTGAGAATCGATGGGTCCACGGCACGTTGCACTATGGCGGCGTTTGGCCCGGGAACGTCTTCACTGGCCGATCGCTGCCGCTGGACAGAGATGAGAATCCGGCTGACGTTTTCCACGTATATGCCCTCGAGTGGGAGGAAGGCGAGATCCGCTGGTTCGTCGACGACCAGCACTACGCGACGCAAACGGCGGACGGTTGGTACACGGAGTTTCCCGGCTACGACGGAACGATGGTCATTGGCGACGGCGCCGCTCCGTTTGACCAAAAGTTTCACCTTCTCCTCAATGTCGCGGTAGGAGGGAACTGGCCGGGTCCGCCCGACGACAAGACGACGTTCCCGCAAGAGATGCTTGTCGATTACGTGCGCGTGTATGAGTGCTCGACGTCCCCCGACGACGGGAAGGGCTGTGGTAGTTCTTCGCCGGAGGCGGTTCACGTCGAGGGCGTCGTTCCAAGCGAGTCTGTTTTCGCCGGAACACTCACCGGGACGTTCGACCCCTCGGAGCTAAACGACGCAATGCCTGTATTCGAGGATGACCGGGTATATCCATGGGATCTCGATGTCTATACCGCCAGCGGAGGCGTCCAGCTTGAGCTGATCGAAACTGACGAGGCGGGTCACGGGAATGTCATTCAGGCGACCTTTGATACCGACGAGGCAGTTCTCTTTTTTCAATCGTCTTCGATTTATGACCTGACTGACTGGTCGGAGGGATTTGTCGAGTTCGACCTGCGACTGGTCGAGACAGGATCTGCTTCGTCCGGTTTCATGATGAAAGTCGACTGTGTGTTCCCATGTGGCACCGGTGACTACCCAATAGATGAACCGGTCGTGGGCGAGTGGGTGTCGTACAAGATCCCAATTCCTGACCTCTTGAGTCACCCCGTGAGCAGCCTGGACTTATCGCAAGTCAACACCCCGCTGGTGGTGTTTCCAGCGTGGGGAGACCAACGGGGAGCCGTGCTGCAAGTCGACAACGTGAGATGGACGAGATAGCTGTGGACCATAGGAGCCGTTCGGGCGGCAGAAGGAGTGAGCGATGAATTTACGAGGGGCTGGCATCCGCCGGCGGATTGCGCTGTTGGGGGCGCTTACATTGTTGATGTCGGTGTTCGTTGTGACACCGGCCGTCCCCGGCTTCTCAGCGACGGACGTTGTCTTCGACGACATGGAACACGGCAATCCTTTCGGAAACGGCTGGTTCGCCTTTAACGGCTCGGTCGGCGGCGGCGGCATTGGCGCAAATACAGCCGACCTGCCACCGGCATTCGGCGGCGCCTTCTCGCTGGAGACTGGTTGGGGCTCGGGCGGTACGCCCGGCTTCTACGGCGGATTCGGACGCACGAGCCCGACCAACTTGGCCGGTACTGAACACTTCAACTTCTGGATCAACCCCAATGAGGGCCAGGACTATACGCTCGAGATCAACCTCCAGGACGATGACAATTCGGACGGCGCGATCAACCCG
Source organism: Acidimicrobiia bacterium (assembly GCA_024637275.1). GTDB lineage: Bacteria > Actinomycetota > Acidimicrobiia > Spongiisociales > JAENVV01 > JAENVV01. The sequence continues at coordinate 10,380 of JAGXFS010000047.1, read as the reverse complement.
CCCGACGACGACGAGTTCCAATACAACTGTGTCGTCTCCGCCGCCGGGCCGTGCGCGGTAGCCGGTGGCGGCTGGCAGCTCGTCTCGATCCCGCTGGTCGACTTCTTCGACGACGGCTCATTTCTCTTTGGCGGCAACGGCGTGCTCGACGCCAGCCCCGCTACTTCTGGCGGCAACGGCGAACTGATCAATGTCGTCGTCGCGGTGATCGGTGGTGGCTCCGATGTCAACTTCCGGACCGACTACTGGGCCTTCAGCCTCGAGCCGGTCGTGCCTGACTTCGGCGTGCTCATCGACGACTTCGAGAGTGGCGTTGCGCCGGCCACCCCGTGCGCACCAGCCGTGCCACCACTAGGTTTCTGCACCTTCAACGGCGCCGGCAGTAGCGTCGCCCTCTCTAACCCGGCCACACCGCCAGCCCCGGGCCTGCCGGCGGTCGGCACGCCGAACAGCGTGCTGCAGATGGACGTCAGCGTCACATCTTTCGCCGGGTTCATCCACGGCTTCGAGAGCGCCGGCAACTGGGTTAGCCAGGACTGGTCGACGAGCGAGGGTATCTCGCTGTGGATGTACGGAACCGGCTCCGGAACCGACTTGTTCATCGACATTCTCGATAACCGCAACCCAGGCTCGACTACGGACGACGCAGAACGGTTCACCGTTGCCTTCGCCGACGACTTCACCGGCTGGCAACTACTCGAGTTCCCCTTCTTGTCGTTTTCCCGCAAGGAAATCGGCAATGGCGCTCCCAACGATGGGCTTGGCCTGTTCGAGATGCACGGTTACGCGCTCGGAACGCTGGGAACCGGCGGTCCGGTGTCGTACTACTTCGACGAAGTCGGCCTCTACGGCGTCGCCGCGCCACCGGCACTGGCGGTCAATTTCTCGACCCAGAACACGTTTGTTGGCGAGGGTACGACGGGCAATGTAGGGGTGAAACTCAACCGACCGATGGGCCCGGCCGATCCAGCACAGGTCAGCATCGACTTCGCGACTGAGCGCTCGAATGCGGTCCCCGGCGAGGAGTACACCCCGACCAGCGGCACGCTGACGTTCGTCAACGGTGGAGCGACCGAGCAGACCTTCTCGATCGAGACCTTCGACGACACCAAGTTCGAAGGCGATGAGCAGATCGTCATACGTCTCACGAACCCGATCGACGTAGAACGTGGTGCTTTGTTCCAGGGGTCGGTCCTGATCGACGACAACGACCCGTTCAATCCGAAGCTGCTCGACGACTTCGAGCAGGGCGCGTTCCTCTGGGATATCGCGGGCCCGGTGAACATCGACGTGGACCGCTCAGAGTCGGGAAATCCCGACGCTCGTCCCGGCCAGGACACAGTCGAGAACGTGCTCTCGGCCGTCGTGCCACTGAACGTCGACATCAACGTGCAGGGTAATCTCTGCAAGAAGGGCAACAGCGTCGTGCCGGTGCAACTGTTGAGCACACCGGACTTCGACGCAACGGCCGTCGACCACACGACCGTCACCTTCGGTAACGCCTCGGAGGCACATGTCGACAAGAAGACCGGTGTCACCAAGCGGCATGTGGAGGACGTGAACAACGACGGCCTCGACGATCTCGTGTTCCACTTCCTATCCGACGATACGGGGCTCGCCTGCAACCCCGTGGAGACGCCGTTCAATGGCACCATGTTTGATGGCCAGCCCATCACGGCCGGCGGATCCGATGCCGCGTTCTTCCGTGATTTTCCGATCGGTCAGGACTGGACGGGCACTGAAACGCTCGACTTCTGGTACCAGGGAGCCGGCGGCGGCGAAGAGGTCAAGGTCACACTGAAAGACAACCGCGCTGAGGACCCCGGTCCCTCGGGCTGGACGCTGGTATGGAGCGACGAGTTCAACGAGCCGGTCGGCACCCCGCCTAACCCGGCCAATTGGGCCTACGAGATCGGTGATACCACCCCCGACGGTAAGAACGGGTGGGGCAACGAGGAGCTCCAGTACTACACCGACGACGCGGACAACGCGGCCACCGACGGCAGCGGCAATCTCGTCATCACGCTCGACGAGGCCGATGGCAGCCAGGAGTGCTACTACGGCCCATGCGAATTCGAGTCGGCCCGCCTGCTCACCCAGAACAAGGCCGAGTTCGCCTATGGGCGTATCGAGTCACGGCTGCTCGTTCCCGACGGCGGCGACGGCCTGTGGCCGGCGTTCTGGAGCCTCGGCACCGACATCACGTATAACCCGTGGCCCGGCGCTGGCGAGATCGACATCATGGAGTACGTCAGTCGTGAACCGAATGAGATCTTCGGTACGATCCACGGCCCCGGCTACTCAGGTGGCGCCAGCTTCGGTGGCACCAAAACGTTCCCTGGTGGCGTTGCGAGCAGCTATCACACGTTCAGCGTCGAGTGGGAGCCGAACTTGATCACCTGGTACGTCGATGGCGTGCAATACCACCAGGCCACTCCGGCCGACGTAGCGCCGAGTCCATGGGTGTTCGACAAGCCCTTCTTTCTGCTGCTCAACTTCGCCATCGGCGGCAACTTCGGCGGGACGCCCGATCCGGGCAACGACTACCCGCAGCAGTATGCGATCGACTATGTGAGGGTGTACCAGGGCCCCGACACCGCCGAGCGGTTCGAGGCCACGTTCACCGACGCGGCTGCTGGATGGCAGCGGGTGTCGATCCCGATGTCGAGCTTCCTGGGTAGCGCGGATCAGCCGGCCGGCGCCCCCAACGACGGGCTGGGCTTGAACGATGTGCACGGCTACGGCTTCGCCTTGCCTGACGGGAACGCCAGCGGCGCGGCGAGGATTGACTTCGTGCAGCTCGTCCCTATTCCGCCGCCGACCGAGCTGGTCGTTACAACGGCCGCCGACAGTGGAGCGGGGTCGCTGCGCGAAGCGCTCGGTCTGATCGCCGACGGTGGCACGATTACGTTCGACCCAGGACTAGCCGGCAGCACGATCGGATTGACCTCTGGCCAGCTGGTCGCCGATCGGAGTGTCACCATCGACGCTTCGGCGGTGCCCGGCATCGTAGTGAGCGGCAGTAACACCGACCGGGTGTTCCAGATCGGTTCCACGGCGACGGTGAGCATGAACGATCTCGTCATCGCCGACGGCGCGGCTGCTCCCCAAGGCGGCGGCATCCTCAACTTCGGCACGCTCAACCTCAACCATGTGGTTGTGCGTGACAACACCGAAAACAGTGCCGGACCCGCAAACTTTGAGTTCGGTGGCGGCGGCATCTATACGGGTGGCGGTGCCACGCTGAATCTCACGGACAGCACGGTGGCGGACAACACCAGTCTCAATCAGCCGGCGGGCGGCCTCTACGGCTTCTTCGGGAGCACGATCAATATCACCCGGAGCACCGTTAGTGGCAATGTCAGTGGCGACGTGGCCGGCGGGCTGCGGTCTCTCGGTAACGCCACGATCGTCAACAGCACGTTCAGTGGAAACATATCGACGGCGTGGCACGGCGGTGGCATCTTCCACACCGACGGGCAGTTGACGGTTACGAACTCCACGTTCAGCGGCAACGTCGCGCCAGCCGGGACTGCTTCCGGAATTCTCGTCGCGACGTTCGGTGCTCCCGCCAGTGCGACGTTGACGAACAACGTATTGGAAGGCTTCGGCGGCGCCTTCGCCTGCGCCATCGAAGGTGGTGGCGCCGCGACGATTACGTCGGGCGGTTCCAACGTCATCAGCGACTTCTCGTGCAACCCGGACGGGACGACGGATCAAACGGCTACCGATGCACTCCTCGGCGCACTGGCCGACAACGGAGGGCCGACGCTCACCCACGCGCTCACGGTCGGCAGTCCGGCGATTGGTGCTGGCAGCTCTGCACCATGCCCGGCGACAGACCAACGCGGCGTGGCCCGCGACGGCTTTTGCGACGTGGGAGCGTTCGAATTCGTTCCCTGATACGCCTCATGGTTTCCCCGCATCCTCCCGGGGATAGGGCGACGACGCGACGAATGTCGCGGTTCGGCCCGCGCCGCTACCTCGGTCGTTCCGGAGTCGTGTCCGGAGCGACCGCGGTGGTCGTGCTCCTGTCGGCGTGTAACACCACGACCGCTACGACAGTCGTGCCGGCGAATACGCCATCGTCGGTGTCAGCTGCAGCCGTAGCCGGAGATCGATACCTGGATCCCCAGGCGCCGGTCGATGAGCGGGTTGCCGACCTGTTGGGACGGATGTCGCTAGACGAGAAGCTGGGTCAGATGACCCTGGTCGAAAAGGGTTCGATCAGCCCGGACCAGGTCGCCGAATACCACATCGGAGCTGTTCTCAGTGGAGGTGGCGGCAGTCCGCGTCCGAACACGCCGTTGGCTTGGCGCGAGATGGTCGGTGCCTATCAGACCGCCGCCCTGTCGACTCGACTCGGTATTCCGATGCTGTACGGTGTGGACGCGATTCACGGGCACAATAATCTTCGAGATGCGGTGATCTTTCCCCACAATGTCGGACTCGGTGCCACTGGCGACCCGGAACTTGTGGAAGCAATCGGACGGGCGACAGCCATCGAGACCGCCGCAACCGGAATCCGCTGGACCTATTCGCCAGTGCTCGCAGTCCCGCAGGATGTGCGCTGGGGCAGAACGTATGAGGCGTTCGGCGAAGACCCGGAGCTCGTGTCGCTGCTGGGTGCGGCAATGGTTCGTGGCCTCCAGGGCGAGAATCTGACCGCCGACACTTCCGTCCTCGCCACACCGAAACACTTTGTCGGAGATGGTGGCACCGCGTGGGGAACATCGACTTCGGCTGGCTACCAGATAGACCAGGGAGTCACGCTCGCCCCCGAGACAGACCTGCGGGCAAATCACCTTCCTCCCTATGAGGCGGCTTTCGAGGCAGGGGCTCTTTCCGTGATGGCCTCGTATTCGAGTTGGGAGAACGGCAAGGTTCACGGCGACCGCTTTCTGCTCACCGAGGTGCTCCGGGGCGACCTCTCATTCGGCGGCTTCGTCGTCTCGGACTGGGCAGCTGTCGATCAGGTGCTTCCCGGGGACTACTACGGCTCGGTGGTGCAGTCCATCAACGCCGGGATCGATCTCGTAATGGTTCCTTCTGAGTTCGAACTGTTTCTAACCGCTCTGGGAGGGGCCGTTGAGCAGGGAGACATAACGCAAGCCCGCGTTGATGAAGCAGTGGGACGGATCCTGGATGTCAAGATTCGTATGGGGCTCTTTGAATCGCCGATGCCTCCGGAGGACTTGATCAACCAGATCGGCTCAAGCGAGCACCGGGAGCTGGCCAGGCAAGCGGTGGCCGAGTCGGCCGTGCTGCTCAAGACTTCACCCGGTCTCCTCCCCATCGACAAGGATTCGACGGATACCCTGTTGCTGGCTGGGACCGCGGCGAACGATATTGGTATCCAGTCGGGCGGTTGGACGATCAGTTGGCAGGGGTCCTCGGGTGAAATTACCGAAGGAACGACTATCTATGAGGCGCTCACCGCAGCCTCAGGAGCCGACATCGTATTCGATCGATTTGGTCGCTTCGACTCCTTTACCACCTTGGACGGATCGCCCCTGGTCGCCCCGATTGGCATTGCGGTGGTTGGTGAGCGTCCGTATGCCGAAGGCCGAGGCGATAGCGGGTCACTGGCGCTGTCGGAGACTGACGTTGAAGTCATCCGTCGAATCCGGTCCCGCGTCGACCAGTTGATTGTGGTCCTCATCACTGGTCGTCCTCTGATTCTCGGCGAAGAATTCGCCGATGTCGATGCGATTGTGGTTGCTTGGCTTCCGGGCTCCGAAGGTACCGGCATTGTGGACGTGCTGTCGGGTTTGCAGGCTTTTGGGGGCCGGTTGCCCTATACCTGGCCGAAATCGATCGACTCAGTCGGGAGCATTCGCTCTGATCCTTGTGACGGAGCCACCTATCCGGTCGGTTATGGACTCTCAACGGATGGGCTGGCGCTGGATGACACCAACGCCTGCGAGGTGGGTCAATGATGGAATCGCAAGCCCGGTCGGGAGCGTCGGGTGGTCTGGTGCGCTTCGAGGGCAGAGATTACTACCGCATTGACGGGGTGGAACACATGGAGCCGTTCCTGATGACGGTCGTGTCGGACACCGACTTGTGGCTTTTCATATCGAGTGCCGGGACCTTGACCGGAGGGCGGGTTGACGCCGACCACGCCTTCCTACCGTACGAAACCGACGACCGGTTGCATCGGGCGACCGAAGTCACCGGACCGGTAACGGTCATCACTCGCGTGGTTGACGGCCAGCGAGAGGTCTGGCGGCCCTTCGGGCGGGAACTTGCGAAACAGTCGACCCGGGCTATCTCCAAGAGTGTTCTGGGAGATCGGATCGTGCTGGAGGAACACAATCTGGCCTGGGGTCTTCTGTTCCGCGTTGCCTGGATGCCGTCACGTCAGTACGGGTGGGTCAGGACGTCGGAAATCCTCGACCTCGGTGGTCATGGAGCCGACCTTGAGGTCGTTGACGGACTGCTGGATGTAATGCCATACGGCGTCGACGCTGGCACCGAGCAGTCGAGTTCGAACCTCGTCGACGCCTACAAGCGATCCGAGACCGGTCCCTGGGGGACTATTGCCCTTTATACGCTCGAATCGCTTATCTCCGACAAGGCCGAGCCTGCCGAGGCGTTAGCGGCCACCGTGATTTGGTCGAGTGGACCGCTCCGGGAGATCGGCCTGGATGAACGGGCGGTAACCGCAATGGTCAAGGGACACCGATTCGATCCGGTGCAGTTGCTGACGGGCCGTCGCGGTTCCTACCTCATGCGAGGAGCGTTAACTGTGTTTCCCGGGCAAAGTGCCAGTTGGATGATGGTTGTCGATACTTCCGTTGACCACGCAGGAGTCGCAAACCTTGTACGTCTGGTTGCGGAGGCCGATGCGGCGGATCAGGTCGCGGCCGACGCCGCCGCCGGTTCGCATCGCCTAGCCAGTCTCCTGGCGTCGGCGGATGGGTTCCAGACGACCGGCGACACCGCTGCCGACGCCCATCATCTATCAAATGTTCTTTTCAACTGCATGCGCGGCGGGGTGTTTCCGTACGGGTATCGATTACCGGTCGCCGACTTCGCAGATTTTCTAAGCGTCCGTAATCGTACGGTTGCCGAGAGGCACCTTGAACCCGTTGGGGCTTTCGGTGACTGGATTGATTTGTCCCAGTTGCTGGCCTTCGGTGAGGGTACTGACGATCCTGACTTGCTCCGCCTGATTCTTGAATACCTACCCCTCACGTTTTCCCGGCGCCACGGCGATCCCAGTCGACCCTGGAATCGTTTCTCGATTCAGGTAGAGGCTCCTGACGGTTCGGAACTGCTCTCATACGAAGGTAATTGGAGAGACATCTTCCAGAATTGGGAGGCACTGCTCCACTCATTCCCGGCGTTTATCCCCGGGGCCGTCGCCAAGTTTGTCAACGCCTCGACGATCGATGGGCACAACCCGTACCGCATCTCCCGTGACGGCGTCGATTGGGAGGTTCCCGAGGAAGGTGATGACTGGAGCAACATAGGGTATTGGGGGGATCATCAAATTGTGTACCTACATCGACTGCTCCAAACCTGGAATCGGTTCGATCCAGGAGGCATGCGTGAGTGGTTTGATCGGCGGGTGTTCTCCTACGCCGATGTGCCTTACGAGTTGGCCAGCCACGACGAAATGGTCGAGAATCCGCGCCAAACCGTCCTTTTCGATGAGCCTCGCAACACGGTGATTGCGGCGCGGGTAAGCCAGATCGGAAGCGATGGGCGCCTCTTGGTTGATAACGGCGATGAGATCGTCCGGGTCGGCCTTCTCGAAAAGCTTCTCGTGCCGGCCCTCGCCAAACTTACTGCCTATGTACCGGGTGGTGGCATTTGGATGAACACTCAACGACCCGAGTGGAATGACGCCAATAATGCCCTGGCCGGTTACGGACTTTCGATGGTGACGGTCTATCACTTGTACGGGTATCTTCGATTCCTCGACGAACATATCGCCGGGCTTGGCGACGTCAAGGTGTCGAGCCTCGTCTACCAGTGGCTGACAGACGTCACTTCGATTCTTGATCGGTTTGTGGACGTGGCCGGCGTAGATGACGACGACCCGGTCACCAGGAGGGCAATCGTTGATGCCCTCGGTGGGGCGGGAACCAAATATCGATCGAACGCCCGCGGCGGTTTGGACGGCTCCTTTGTCGTGATGGAAGTGGACCAGGTCAAGCAGTTCCTGGCTGCCGCCTTGCAGCATCTTCGTAGCTCGATACGGTCGGCGAGGCGCTCCGACGGTCTCTACCACTCCTATAACCTCGTTTCGTTCCCCACCGACTCGAAGGTGAAGGTGGACGGGCTGGGAGTCATGTTGGAAGGCCAGGTAGGGGTACTCTCGTCTGGGGCTCTTGATGCAGCTGATTCGTTGGCCGTCATCGATGCGCTGTTTTCGTCCGATTTGTATCGCCCCGACCAAAAGTCGTTCATGCTGTACCCGGCCCGATCGTTGCCGGCGTTTCCTGACCGAAACACCGTTCGGGCGGGCGTCCTCGGAGCAGATCCCCGGCTGGCGTCGCTCGTCAGTGAGAAGCCCGATGGGCTGATATCTATCGACGCAAATGGTGATCTTCACTTTCGATCTGACCTGGTCAATGGCTCGGCGTTGGAGAACGCCCTCGACGCAGCCGGTGTGGATGCAGATGACCAGGCCGTTCTCTCGGAGTTGTACGAGCGGGTGTTTCAACATCACTCGTTCACCGGCCGATCGGGAGCGATGCATGGGTACGAAGGCATCGGCTCGATCTACTGGCACATGGTGTCGAAGCTGCTGCTGAGCGTCCAGGAAACGTTCTGGGAGGCCCGGTCCGGCGGGGCGCCGCCCGGAGTCGTCGCGGGATTGGCTGCGGCCTACCGCAGGATCCGTGAAGGTCTCGGGTTCCGCAAGACCCCCGCCGAATTCGGTGCGATCCCGCTTGACTGCTATTCCCACACTCCCGCCCATGCTGGAGCTCAGCAACCCGGTATGACCGGGCAAGTGAAGGAGCAGGTCATCGTGAGGTTCGGCGAGTTAGGTGTGAGAGTGGTCGATGGGCGGATCCGGGTGGATCCGATCCTGCTTCCTGCCGACGAACTCGTCTCGTCGGACGGCTGTACCCGGTTTAGCTTCTGCAGAGTTCCAATGGAGCTGCGGCCGGCCGATGAGGCGAGTGTGCAGGTGTACCGGATGGATGGACCCCTGACCGTTCGGCCCGGCCAAGCACTGACCCGCTCCGAATCGAAAGACATTTTCGAGAGTGGCGGCAATATCACCAAAGTTGTATTCAACGTGCCGGGTGCGCAAGCAAGCGATTAGATAGAGACCGTATTCGAGGTAGGAGTTCATGAATGAGTGACTGGGTCAGCCAGACGTTGGCAGCGATGACACAATTAGAAAAGATCACGCTTCTCGCCGGCGCCAATCTGTGGGAAACTCACGCCATCGATCGGCTAGGAGTGCCGTCCATCAGGGTTACCGATGGCCCAAACGGGGCGCGGGGGCCCGACGGAAATCACGGTCCGACCTCGACCAGCTTTCCGGTGGGGATCGCGATGGGGGCTACTTTCAACCCCGACTTGATCGAAGAGGTTGGCCGGGCGCTCGCCCATGAAACCAAGTCGAAGGGTTCCTCGGTGTTGCTCGGCCCTACGGTGAATATTCATCGTATCCCCAACGCCGGGCGCAACTTTGAATGTTTCTCGGAGGACCCATTCTTGTCGGGAACTATCGCGGCTTCGTACATCATCGGACTGCAAGCCGAGGGCGTCGCAGCTTGTATCAAGCACTTCGTGTGCAACGACCAGGAACAGGACCGGTTTACCATCGACGCGCGGGTCGATTCGCGGGCCCTTCGCGAGATCTATCTTGAGCCGTTCCGCATTGCGGTTCAGGCCTCCCACCCCTGGTCGGCTATGTCTGCCTACAACACCATCAACGGAGTGACCGCGTCCGAAATGCCGATGCTTGACGACGTCTTGCGAAGTGAGTTCGGGTTCGACGGTTTGATCATCTCAGATTGGTACGGAACGTACAGCCCTGGCGTTATCGCATCGGGCCTCGACCTGGAAATGCCAGGGCCGGGTCGATGGATGGCTGCTCAGGAAGTCGAATCGGCGCTGGAGTCGGATGTGATTCAAGCCGGCGACGTGGATCGAAAAGTCGAGCGACTGCTCACTTTGATCGAGAGAACCGGTGGTCGCGGATCCAAGATCTCGGAAGCCGAACAGGCGCTGGAGCGCCCAGAGGATCGTGCATTGGTTCGGCGGGTAGCGGCCGAGTCCGCAGTGCTCCTCAAGAACGATGGTGTCCTACCGCTGAACCGGAATCTGAAGGTCGCCCTGATCGGTGACCTGGCCGGTGAAACTCCCCATCAAGGAGGGGGAAGCTCGTCGGTGAATCCGCATCGAGTT
>JAGXFS010000002.1 GCA_024637275.1 Acidimicrobiia bacterium | reverse complement strand
AACGCCGACACGTTCAACCCATCCAAACTCGCCTCAACAATCGCCCTACGCACACTCATCGGCAAAACATCCATAACCAACTATGACTGTCAGCGATGCCCCGCGACATATGTACGGGAAGTCCTGACACAACACATGCCCGTTTTCGGGTGTTCCAGCCCCAGGTTCGGGGAGGGCTTCGGTTTAGAACGTGGTGCTGCCGTCAAAGCGGGCTTCGCCAAATGCTTGGCATGGATCAGTCTTCGCGCACGGCCTCTACGACCGTTATAAGGAACGGGCCTCGTCTCAAAGGCGTAATCGTTAAATCCCAGCCGTCGCCGAGCCGTTCGACATCCATAGTGTTTCGACTCGGTCCATGATGCCGCTGGAGAAATATGACATGCCTCGGGAGTCCGGTCAACGTTTCGGAGTATCGGACGATTTCGAAGTTTTTGTCGACCGTTGTCACGTACCCGGCGGAAGGAGTCGTCAGCCGAAACGCGGTGTCGGACGTCACGATCATGGTCGCATCGCTCACTTGCATCAGTTGGATTGCTTCGCGCTCCAAGAGGAAAAGATGACGAGCCGTAGGCGCTCGCTCTGCGAGCACGAAATCTGCCGCACTCGCTGCAGGGAGCAGGAACCCGAAGAGGCCGAGCACGGCCACCACGAGGTATACGCCTCCGGTTGTGGCAGGAGGCAGGGCCGACTGGCCACTCGTCAACCAGTAGCTAACCGTCAGGATCATGGCCGGAATCGCGACAACCCAGTACCGCGGCAGAAGATTTACAGATTCGCCAAGGATCGGTCCTACCAGGTGCCCGCCCACAAAAACAATGGGGAACGCTGTGGCCCAGATCAGTAGGGGCGGCCGATCGCGGTGAGACCTCCATATGTCGAAGCTGCAACCCAAGTAGGTTGCGAACAAACCAAGGGTCAATGGGGTGGCTCTCAGGAAACGCCATTGGCTAATCCAGAAATCGATCACTCGGCCCCATACAAACGAAGATGTGGTGGGTGTATCTGATTGAATAGCAGCCAGCAAGGCGATAGCCAAGGCGCCTAGTACTACAGAAATAGCTAGTCGGAGGTTCTTGCGGCCAAACACGGCTACTACGAGTTGGGTAGCCGCTACGGCAAGTCCCGAAGGCTTGATGGCTGTAGCTAGCAGACTGAATCCGCTGGTTCCAAGCTTGCGGTCCCGGGAGAGATACCAAAGCGAGGCCATCGCCGCCGTAAAGAGTGGCGTCTCAAGGTACATCATGCCGAATTGAGTAAAGACGATGGGAGTGAGTCCAACTGCGATCGTAGAACCGATCGCCCACTTCAGCGGCAGTATATGCTGGCTGGTGTTGAAGTAGAACCAGAGTCCCGAAGCGCCAATCGCCATATGAATTAGGTGCAGAGTAATCAACGCGGGAGCGCCCGGTCCGAACGTCCAGAGAACGAGAGCGGTGGCGAGCGTTACTAGTGAAGTTGCGTGTGTTGCCGGTCCGCCGAATGCGAAACCGTCCGATTTCAGCAACGCTGTGTAATCGAAATTGTTCTCAACGAGAAACTCGGCTCCCGCCATGACAGACCATGTCGTGTCTATGCCGGCCGGAAGCGCCAAGAAAGGGATGTGGGTGACCAAGACTGACACGAAGAGGAGCCACCAAAGGCGAGGACCGGTCACGACACGGCGGTGCTGCCGTCTTTGAAGACGTGCATGGCGAGGTTGGTGCCGGGCCGTTGAATGAGGTGGTTGGCGCTCGGTGCGTCGAGCACCACAAAATCGGCGACGGCACCTCGGCCCAGCCATCCCTTTTCGGGTTCTTCCAGTGCCAGGGCGCCTCCCCGGGTGCCCGACCAGATCGCCTGCGATGGGGTGAGACCCATCTCGATCGTGGCCAGGGCCACGACCAGTTGCATCGACTCGACAGAAGTTCCCTCCGGTCCACAGTCGGTTGCGACCGCCACCGTCGTGCCCGACTCCCACAGCATTCTTCCGGGAGCGTGACCGGACCGGACTCCGAACGACGACGCCGGCAAGAGTACGGCGACGGTTCCCGACTCGGCCAGGCGGGCCGCGTCGGACCGGGTGATGTGATCGAGGTGATCGGCGCTCACGGCCCGGGCCGACAGAGCGACGAGGACGCCCGCGTCAGGGCCGAACCGCTGCGTGTGCATCCGGGCGGGAAGACCGTGGGCCGCAGCCGCATCCAGAATGATCTGGGTCTCCTCCGGCGAGAACGCAGCCTCATCGCAGTAGACGTCGCAGTAAGTCGCGAGCGGCGCACACACTGCCAGTAGTTCCTCGGTGATCATTCTTACGTGGTCTGACCGGCTGGAATCGTTGGGGATGGTTCGCAAAAATAGGGTTGGGACGAGGTCAATCAGGTGCTGGTCGGACAGGCGTCTGAGGATTTCCAACTGCCGCCGTTCTCCACTGGTCGTCACCCCATAGCCCGACTTGACCTCGACGGTCGTGGTACCCATCCGCAGCATTCGGGTCAGTCGTTCGGTAGTTTCTCGGATCAGGTGAGCATCACTCGTGGCCGCGGTCGACTGAACGATCTTGTCAATCTCGGCCAATGGAGGGTCGGCAAAGACAGACAGTTGGTCTGCATAGTCATCGGAGGTGTCGCCACCGAAGAGGGCATGCGTGTGGGCGTCCACGAAACCGGGGATCACCGATCGCCCTTCTACCCGCAGGACGGGCAGTTCGCGCCATCGCTCGGGAATCGAGTCTTCCGGACCAGCCCAGGCTACGACCCCTTTGGTGACCGCCAGGGCAGCATGTTCGATGATGCCGAGCAGTCCTGGGACGAGCGGATCGTTCGTGATGAGCTCGCCGATTCCAGTGACCAGCACGCTGCCGGCGAACTCGTCCTTCGTGATATCACCAAATAGGACCACACATTCGTTGCATACGCCTACCCGTCCGGGGCCGGCCACGATGTGGCGAACTTCCGATTCGGACTTCCCACAGAAGCTGCATGACGATCGAGGCATAAGACCCGTGGAGGATAGGCCGCGTTTCCGGGAGCCCGGTTGCTTTGGCCAAAGCTCAGTGACCAGTCGCAGCAATATTCAAGCGACACACCATTAGGGCAGCGTCAGCCGGGGTAGGAAGTAGTGGATTAATGGTCCGATCGACAATGCGAAGACGACGGTGCCGATACCGAAAGTGCCTCCCAGAATGATGCCGGTCACGAGGACAGAAATCTCAAGAAGCGACCGAACCAGGCGGATTGAAGGTCCTCGTTTGGCAATTCCCGTCATGAGGCCATCACGGGGACCTGGTCCGAGGTTGGCGCCAATGTAGAGCCCCGACATAACGCCGATCATCAGTATTCCCCCAAGCAGGAATACCCAAGCCACGGTCCCGGTGGAGGCGATCGGAATCCATCCGATCGTGAGATCGATGAATGTACCGATGATGATGGCATTGAGGATCGTGCCAATCCCATAAGGTTGGCGCAGCGGTATCCACGGAATGAGGACGATAAAGCCGACGAGGATTGACCAGAGACCAATCGACCCGCCGAGGTGTTTGGCGAGGCCCTGATGGAGGACATCCCAGGGTGGCACCCCTAGTCCAGATTGGTTCATGAACCCGATTCCGGTGCCGTAGACAGCCAGGCCAAGCACCAGCCTCAGGAGGCGGGTTGGCATGTGAGGTTGGGCGAGCGAAATGAACACGCAGGGACGCTAGCAGTGGCGCCGACTGGCACCCGCTAGCTATTCAAGCGGACGGTAGACGAACTGCGGATCGGTGACTCCGGCACTCGAGCAGGCCACCCAGCCCTCCTGGCCATCCATCTTGACGTCCCGCAGGCGTCCACAGGAGAGACAGTGATCAACGGATACCCGACCGAGGTACGGGCACTCGACATGGCTAGCCTCTACGCGGTGGACTGCCCGACCGGGTCGGGTCAGTTCCAACCAGATCCGCTTCAAGGTTCCTTGCATAGTGGTTCCTCCTTGCTTCTGATAGTTTCGACGAAACGGACTCCGTTGGTTAGAGGCAAACTGACCCACCGGGTCGCCGAACGGCTTTGCGGGTCGGCCGGGACGCAGGCTTGCCATCACCCGATGATCCGGCGTACACTTGAGTAGTCAGGTGAGCGTTCGGCTCACCCGATTGCATGCTGCCGTTTTGGCGCCAGCGTAAGACGGCCATATACTGACGACTCAGGTTTTTGGACCTGCCCTCGTTTGTCCCTCCTCGGAACACTTGGTGGGTGTGGTGGGTCATGAAATACCCGGCCCTCGGTTCGAACCGAGCGCCGTAACTCGTATCAAAGGGAGCAGAATGCCGACGATAAACCAGTTGGTTCGACAGGGCCGACAGGCGAAGTCGAAGAAGGAAAAGACGCCAGGCCTCAAGGGAGCGCCACAGCGTCGCGGGGTCTGCACACGCGTGTATGCCGTTACCCCAAAAAAGCCGAACTCGGCCATTCGTAAGGTTTGTCGTGTCCGACTGACCTCGGGCGTCGAAGTTACCGCTTACATCCCCGGCGAAGGTCACAACCTCCAGGAGCACAGCATCGTCCTCGTTCGTGGTGGCCGGGTGAAGGACCTTCCTGGTGTCCGCTATAAGGTCATCCGCGGTGCGCTCGACACTGGTTCAGTTCAGGGTCGCAAGCAGGCCCGGTCGCGCTACGGAACGAAGAAGACTTAATATGGCACGTCGTGGTCCCGCCCCGAAGCGTCACATCGAGCCAGACCCGGTCTATGGGTCCCTGCTCGTCAGCCAACTGACCAACAAAGTTTTGCTTGCCGGCAAGAAAGAAACGGCCCGTGCCATCGTGTACACGGCCCTCGAAACCGTCGAACGCCGGTCCGGACAAGATCCGAGCGTTGTTCTCAAACGTGCCATTGACAATCTTAAGCCGCACCTCGAAGTTCGCTCGCGACGTGTGGGTGGTTCCACCTACCAGGTTCCCGTCGAAGTTCCGTCCCGCCGGGCAAACACCTTGGCCGTTCGCTGGTTGGTCGACTATGCACGACGACGCAAAGAGAAGGAAATGTCCGAGCGCCTCGCCAACGAGATCATGGATGCCAGCAACCGCACCGGATCTGCGATGAAGCGCCGCGAAGACATTCACAAGATGGCTGAATCCAATAAGGCCTTTGCCCACTATCGATGGTAGGCATCTGCTCTGGCCAGGACTGTTGCGACTAGCGATCGTCCCCACCGGAGGGCCAAAGAAATCGACGATCTTCGGCCTGGCCGGCGGTCTCTGACAACGAAGGACATATCGTGGCAACGCGCAGCGAACCACTGAACAAGATCCGCAATATCGGCATCATGGCACACATCGATGCCGGTAAAACGACGCTCACCGAGCGCATCCTCTATTACACCGGCCGTACCTACAAGATCGGCGAAGTCCACGATGGTGGCGCCACCATGGACTGGATGGCACAGGAACAGGAACGCGGTATCACGATCACGTCGGCTGCTACCACCTGCAAGTGGGATGGCCACACCATCAACATCATTGACACGCCTGGCCACGTCGACTTCACCGTTGAGGTAGAGCGGTCGTTGCGGGTTCTCGATGGTGCCGTGGCTGTCTTTGACGGCGTCGCCGGCGTTGAGCCGCAGTCGGAAACGGTATGGCGTCAGGCTGACAAGTACAACGTTCCTCGTATGTGTTTCATCAACAAGCTTGACCGAACCGGCGCTGATTTTTTCGCCGGCGTGGAGTCGATCCGTGAGCGCCTCGGCGCCCAACCGGTCGTCATGCAACTGCCAATCGGCAAAGAAGCCGGATTTCACGGCATCATCGACCTCATCACGATGGAAGCCCACTTTTGGCTCGATGACGACGGTAAGGAATATACGACGGGCCCGATCCCCGAGGATATGGCCGAACTGGCCGCCGAATACCGCCATTTACTTCTTGAAGCTGTGGCCGAGACCGACGAAGCGCTCCTCGACAAATACCTGGACGATCCAGAATCATTGACCACGGCCGAGCTCCACGCTGCCATCCGCAACGCCGTCATCGGCCAGCTCTTCACCGCCGTTTTCACCGGTTCAGCGTTCAAGAACAAGGGCGTTCAGCTCTTGTTGAATGCGATTGTTCGTTACCTCCCGGCCCCGTCGGACTTGCCGCCTGTAGAAGGCTTCCGGCCAGGGCACGAAGATGTAACGATCGAGCGAAAAGCATCCGACGACGAGCATTTCTCAGCCCTCGCCTTCAAGATCCAGTCCGACCCCCATGTTGGAAAGCTGACGTATTTCCGGGTCTATTCAGGGCACATGGCCCAGGGTGACTCCATTGTTAACACGTCAACGGGAAAGAAGGAGCGTCTCGGGCGCCTGCTTCGGATGCATGCCAACGCCCGGGAAGAGATCAGTGACATTTTCACGGGCGATATCGTTGCCGCCGTTGGCCTCAAGCAGACCACGACCGGCGACACGCTGGCAGATCCCGCTTCGCCGGTTCAGCTTGAGTCGATGACATTCCCCGAGCCGGTGATCTCGGTTGCCATCGAGCCCAAGACCAAGGTCGACTCCGACAAACTCGGTGAAGCGCTCCAGCGCCTCGCCGAGGAAGATCCCACCTTCCGAGTCAACACTGACGAAGAGACCGGGCAGACGATCATCGCCGGCATGGGTGAACTACACCTCGACATCCTTGTCGATCGCCTGGTGCGTGAGTTCCGGGTGGAGGCCAACGTTGGTCGTCCCCAGGTTGCCTACCGCGAGACGATCAAGAAGTCGGTCGAGAAGGTCCGTTACACCCACAAGAAGCAGACCGGTGGTAAAGGTCAGTTCGCCGACATCATCATTAGCCTCGAGCCATCGCAGCCCGGTGAAGGCTATGAGTTCGTTGACTCGATCAAGGGTGGAAACGTTCCGAAGGAATACATCCCCTCGGTGGACTTCGGTATTCGTGGAGCCATGGAGCAGGGTGTGTTGGCCGGATACCCGATGGTCGACATCCGGGCGATCCTTACCGACGGTTCGTACCACGACGTCGACTCGTCAGAAATGGCATTCCGGCTGGCCGGCTCGATGGGCTTCCAGCAGGCCGCTCGTCAGGCCGGCGTCAAGCTCCTTGAGCCGATCATGGAGGTCGAGGTCACGACCCCCGAGGATTACATGGGTGACGTGATCGGCGACCTTTCGTCTCGTCGAGGCAAGATCGAGGAAATGGGCCACCGCGGTGCGGCCCGGGTCGTACGGGCGATGGTTCCCCTCGCTGAGATGTTTGGGTACGTATCCGATCTACGATCCAAGACCCAAGGTCGGGCCAACTATTCGATGCAGTTCCACTCGTATCAGGATGTGCCGGACAGCATTGCCCAGGAGATTGTTGCCAAGGTCCGCGGCGAATAGCCGAGCGAGCAATCCGTGGTTGGAGGGGTCCCGGGAGAATCGGGGCCTCTCTTAATTACTGGCTTCCACCGGCTATGGCGGGCGGTGGAGTAAGCTTTTTGAGTGACCCGGACCCCGATCAAGACGCTGGCCAGCAGCCTTGTATTCACCGCCCTGCTGGCCGCCTGTAGCCCGGTTTCGACCGTCGGAGCTCCGGAGTTGGGAGTCGATGAGGGTTGTGCCGACGTCGTACGCGCCGACTTCGAGACCTCGTTCGACGGAACCCACACGTTCACGGTTACCGTCGTGTCCGATGACCAGGGCTGGGACAAGTATGCAGACGCATGGATCGTGCGGGTTGGCGACACTGAGATCGGTCGCAGGGAACTCACTCACCCGCATGATACCGAACAACCGTTTACGAGATCGTTGTCAGGAGTAGTGGTTCCCGAAGGGGCTACCGCGGTCACAATCACCGCCAATGACTCGGTTCTGGGAGAGTGCGGCAAGGCGTTTGAACTCAGTCTGGTTAGTCCGTGAGATGGCGGTTTTGACACCTCGCTAGGCGGGTCCCTACACTACCTCCCGTCGGCTTCCCGTCGACACCTCCAACTAAGAAGTTGCTGGGCACGTTTGCGCGTGCCCGATGTTGCGGCCAGACCCGCGACGTACCCAGAAACCGTTCGCGGTAAATGACGGGGTACCTCTCGCCAGGTGGTCAGCATGGCGCCCCAAAAAGGCGCTGTTTGCTGCCTGCGCGGATGTGCCTCGACGATACATCAGGAAGGCCAGCGTGGCAGACAACGATCAGAAGATTCGGATCCGGCTAAAAGCTTACGACCATCACGTGGTTGACGAGTCAGCCCGCAAGATTGCAGAAACGGTCATTCGCACTCAAGCGAAGATCAAAGGCCCGATTCCGCTCCCCACCCGTATTCATCGCTACTGCGTTATCCGTGGACCCCACGTCGATAAAGCGTCGCGCGAGCATTTCGAGTTGCGCATCCACAAGCGTCTCATCGACATCCTTGAGCCAACCCCTAAGACGGTTGACTCGTTGATGCGTCTCGACCTGCCGGCCGGTGTGGAAGTAGAGATCAAGTTATGAAAGCGATTCTTGGAGAGAAGCTGGGCATGACTCAGGTCTTCAATGACGATGCCGAGGCTATCCCCGTCACGGTCATCAAGGCCGGGCCATGCACGGTTACCCAACTCAAGACCGTTGAAAAGGACGGCTACTCGGCGATTCAGATTGCCTACAAAGAGTTGCCGTCCCGCAAGGTCAACCAACCCATGCAGGGACACTTCGAGGCGGCCGGCGTCGCCCCGAACAAGTACCTCGTTGAGCTGCGGGTTGCGGACTCTTCCGAGTTCGAGCTTGGTCAGCAGATCACCATCGCTGACGTCCTCGAAAAGGGCGCCAAGGCCGATGTGAGCGGCGTTACCAAGGGCAAGGGCTTCCAGGGCGTCATGAAGCGTCACAACTTCAAAGGCATGCCAGCCAGTCACGGTGCTCACAAAGTGCATCGTGCCCCTGGTTCGATCGGCGCCTGCGCCACCCCGGCCCGGGTTTTCAAGGGAACCAAAATGGCCGGACGGATGGGTAGCGACAAAGTAACGATTTTGAATCTGAACGTAGTTGACATCGACGTCGAGCGTGGCCTTCTGCTGCTCGGCGGCGCCGTCCCCGGTCCCAAGGGATCGGTCATCCTGGTCCGAGAGGCGGTGAAGGCGTAATGGCTGAACTCGCAGCACCTTTGTACGCCCCCGATGGCAAAGAGGAGGGCACGATGGCCCTCGACGAATTGGTTTTTGGCATCGAGCCGAACCATTCCGTCATGCATCAGGTCGTAACGGCCCAGCTGGCTGGCGCCAGAGCCGGAACTCATTCGACGAAAACCCGTGCCGAAGTGGCCGGTGGTGGCCGCAAGCCCTGGCGTCAGAAGGGTCTCGGTCGTGCTCGTCACGGCTCGATCCGCTCGCCGCAATGGAAGGGTGGGGGTGTCGCCTGGGGGCCAAAGCCCCGCTCGTACGCACAGCGTACGCCGCGCAAGATGAAGGCCCTGGCACTTCGGTCGGCGTTGTCAGCTCGAGCTTCCGAATCAGCAGTGCGCGTCGTGCAGACCATCGACTGGACCGAGCCAAAAACCAAGTCCGCCAAATCGTTGCTTCACGCAATGGGTTGTGATGGAAAAACTTTGGTTGTACTCGGCCGGGGTGACGCGGTCGCCCACAAGTCGTTCCGCAATCTGCCCAACATCATGATCGCCAATCCCGGACAACTCACGACGTACGACGTCTTGTGGGCATCCCGGATCGTCTTCACCACCGACACCCTCGGTGGAGCAGCCAGCGTCCATGCCCATGCCAAAGCGGACGACGATTTCGTTCGTGAGGCTGCGGGGGAGGAAGAATGAAATTCGCAGAGGACATCATCTTCGCTCCGGTCGTATCGGAAAAGACCTACGACCTGATCGAAACATCCAATACCTACACCTTCATGGTGGATCCACGCGCCAACAAGACCGAGATTCGTCTCGCGGTGGCCGGGATCTTCGATGTGACCGTGCTGAACGTGAACACGGCCAATCGTAAGGGCAAGGTCAAGCGCACCGGCAACGTGGTTGCGAAGCGCAAGAGCAGCAAGCGGGCCTACGTCACGTTGGCGGCCGGCGACTCAATAGACATTTTCGGAGTGTGACGAAATGGCTGTGAAAAAACACAAGCCGACCTCACCAGGTCGCCGATTCCAAACCGTTTCGGACTTCGCAGAGCTGACCAAAGGCAAGAAGCCTGAAAAGGCGCTGCTCGCCAAGAAGACCGCGACCGCCGGTCGCAACAGCAAAGGCCGGATTACCTCCCGCCATCGAGGTGGCGGCCACAAACAGCGGTACCGTATCGTCGATTTCCGGCGTACCAAGGACGGCATTCCTGCCAAGGTTGCTGCCATCGAGTACGACCCGAATCGCAACGCCCGGTTGGCGCTCCTGCATTACGTAGATGGAGAGAAGCGCTACATTCTCGCCCCGCTCGGGGTCAAGGTGGGCGACATGATCGAATCCGGCTCAAAGGCCGACATCCGACCGGGCAATGCATTGCCACTCCGCAACATCCCGGGCGGTACGACCGTGCATGCGATCGAGCTGCGTCCCGGTGGCGGGGCCAAAATGGCTCGGGCCGCAGGGAACTCCGCTCAGCTCATGTCGAAAGAGAGCGACAAAGCTCTGCTTCGGTTGCCGTCCGGCGAGATGCGTACCGTTGCCCTCGACTGCCGGGCGACCGTTGGTGAGGTTGGTAACCCCGAAGCGGAGCTCGTGAAGATTGGCAAGGCAGGGCGTAATCGCTGGAAAGGCGTTCGCCCGCAGAGCCGTGGTGTCGCTATGAACCCGGTCGACCACCCACTTGGTGGTGGCGAGGGTAAAACATCCGGTGGTCGCCACCCCGTCAGCCCGTGGGGCAAGCCAGAAGCTCGCACCCGCAAGAAGAACAAGGCCAGCAACTCGGAAATTGTCCGCCGCCGATCCAAGAAGGGACGCCGCTAATGGCTCGTAGTCTCAAAAAGGGCCCATTTGTCGACGATCACCTGATGAAAAAGGTCGATGCGCTCAACGATTCGGGCGACAAGAAGGTCATCCGCACCTGGAGCCGTCGTTCGACGATCTTCCCGGAGATGGTCGGTCACACGATTGCTGTCCATGACGGACGCAAGCACGTGCCGGTGTACATCACCGAATCGATGGTTGGACACAAGTTGGGTGAGTTTGCACCTACCCGCACGTTCCGGGGTCACGCAGGTGACCGGGGAGCGAAGAAGCGATGAAGGTACGTGCGCAAGCCAAATACATTCGGCAGGCACCCAACAAGGTCCGGTTCGTACTTGACCATGTGCGTGGGTTGCCGGTCGTCGAAGCGCAGCAAGTCCTGCAATTTACCAACCGCCGGGCGGCTGAGCCGATCTCGAAGGTTTTGAAGTCGGCCATTGCCAACGCATCGAACAACTTCGGGTTCGATCCCGACGAATTGATCGTTGCCGAGGCGTTCGCTGATGAGGGTCCGACCCTGAAGCGATTCCGGCCACGGGCCCGCGGTCGGGCAACCCCGATCCACAAGCGGACCAGCCACATCACCATTGTCTTATCAGCCAACGAGGAGGACTGACCGTGGGTCAGAAAACACACCCCTACGCATTCCGGCTTGGCATCGTCAACGACTGGAAGTCACGTTGGTACGCCGAGAAGGAGTACACAGAACTCGTCAATGAGGACTGGAAGATTCGCGACTACCTGTTCGGCGAGCTAGAGCGAGGCGCCGTATCGCGCATCGAACTCGAGCGCAGCCGTGGCCGTGTCGAGATCGAGCTGTTCACAGCTCGTCCCGGCGTCGTCATCGGCCGCAAGGGCGCCGAAGCCGAAAGGCTCCGAGGTGGGCTCGAGAAGCTGACCGGACGACAGGTCAAGTTGAACATAAATGAGGTCAAGGACGCCGAAACCGATGCCACGCTGTTGGCTCGCGGCATCGCCGACCAAATCGCCAATCGAGTCGCCTTCCGACGTGCCATGAAGCGGGCCGTGCAAACGGCCATGAAATCAGGCGCTCAGGGCGTCCGGGTCGAGTGCAAGGGCCGGTTGGGTGGAGCCGAGATGGGTCGCCGGGAGTGGTACCGCGAGGGACGAGTTCCCCTGCATACCCTCCGAGCCGACATCGACTACGGAGTAGCCACTGCCCGGACCACCGTTGGCGCCATCGGCGTCAAAGTGTGGGTCTACAAGGGCGACGTGGTCACGACGCTGAAAGCGACCCGTGAGAAGATTGCTGCTGAAGCCCAGCTGGCATCAGGCGCACGCGGCCGTATGGTTCCTGCCAAGGCTCGCGCCGAGCAGGCCGCCGGCGGCGAAAAGAAGCCACGCCTCATTGAGGCCGGTGGCGGCAAGCGTCTTATCGAAGCTGGCGGCGGCAAGCGGAAAGAATTCGCCAAGGCCGAGGCTGAAGAACCGCGCGTAATGAGTGCTGACGAAGCCGAATCGGTATACAAAGAAGAGATGTCAGACGTTGACACTCCGATTGTCGACGCCAACGTTGCCGACGGCAATGAAGACGAGACAACCGAGATGCTTGAAAATGACGTCCTCGTTGCCGGAGTCACCCCTGAGGTAGCTATCGAAGAGGGAGCAGTTGCGAAAGAGACTGTCGTTGAAGCCGCCCCGGCAGTTGCTCCAGAAGCGGCCGCCGATGCGGCTGCCGATGCGGCTGCCGATGCGGCCGCCGAAGGAGATAAGTAGCCCATGTTGATGCCTAAGCGGACCAAGTACCGCAAAGTTCATCGCGGCAAGCGACGGGGCCCGGCCAAGGGCGGCACCAAGGTGTCGTTCGGCGATTACGGTCTCCAGGCTCTCGAGGCAGGTTGGATCACAGCTCGCCAGATTGAGTCATCACGTGTGGCGATCACTCGTACCATCCGTCGTGGTGGGAAGGTGTGGATCCCGATCTTTCCCGACAAGCCGGTGACCGCCAAACCGGCGGAAACTCGCATGGGATCAGGCAAAGGAAGCCCGGAGTTCTGGGTTGCCGTTGTGAAGCCTGGGCGGGTTCTCTTCGAGCTCTCGGGTGTACCCGAGGACCTCGCTCGCGAAGCCATGCGCAAGGCCGGGCACAAAATGCCGGTCAAGACTCGTTTTGTCACACGGGAGGACTTGTGAACGCCAAAAAACTACGGGAACTGTCGGACGAGGAGTTGGACGTTCAACTGGTGGAAGCAAAGCGCGAGTTGTTCAACCTGCGTT
>JAGXFS010000046.1 GCA_024637275.1 Acidimicrobiia bacterium | reverse complement strand
GAGGCGTTTTGCTTCTTCGATCATCCGCAGCCGGGCTTCAGCTTTTCCGCGTTGCATCATTGTCTGGTACGACTTCATCTCGCCGCCGAAGAGTTGGCGATATTGCGCGAAAAAGTTCTTCAGGTAATCCGATGCGATCACGACCTGACCGGTGACCAATTCACCCCGACTGGCGGTCATCCCTGCCGGCAACAGCGAAATGTCGATCACCGGAAACCCATGATGGATCGCCTCGCGCCTAGCAATGTCCTCAAAGTGGTTCTTCTCGCGAATGCGACCGGTAATGATGAACGCAATCGGCAGTCCGATCACCACCAAAAGCCAGAAGAGCCCGAATAAGATTCCTGCCGCGTCTTCCACGATCAGGCGACAGGTTCGACAGTGACGGCCGTGCCGTAGGCATAGAGCTCGGCAGCTCCGGCAGCTACCGACGAGGTGGTGAATCGCACGTTGACCACCGCATTGGCACCGAGCTGTTGAGCCTGGGCCATCATCCGTTCCATGGCCTGACGGCGTGATTCCGTGAGGAGTTCGGTGTAGCCGGTCAACTCGCCGCCAACCAGGTTCTTGAGTCCCGCACCGATGTCGCGCCCGAGGTGCTTGGCTCGAATGGTGTTGCCCTGAACCAAACCTTTTAGAGCCACAATCCGATGGCCGGGAACAGATTCTGTATTGACAACAATCATGACAATCCTTTTGGTTGGCTACCGCCCAGACTCTTCGCTGACCGGAGTGGTTCCCCATAAGAGTACGATCTGGCCGAGCCGAAACCGAGGACACAGGTGTGATCGAGCGATACAGCCTTCCGGATATGTCTCATATCTGGTCAGAAGAACACAAGTACGCACTGTGGAAAGAAGTCGAAACACTGGTGGTCGAAGCGTGGGTGGATCTTCGGGTAGCCCCCATCAGCGCCGCTACGGCGGTGCGTAACACACCCGAGGTTACCCCCTCCCAGGTTGAGGAGCGTGAAGCCGTAACCAACCATGATGTCGCAGCTTTCGTGGACGTGTTATCGGCCTCGGCGGGTCAAGGCGGGGAATGGGTGCACTACGGCCTGACTTCGTCTGACGTCCTCGACACCGCGGGCGGGGTGCGGTTGCGCGAGGCCGCCGACTTGTTGCTCGATAAAGTCAGCGCCCTGCATCAGACCGTCAAAGCCAAAGCGATGGAGCACCGCGAAACTCCAATGATCGGCCGCACCCACGGGATCTGGGCCGAACCGACTACGTTCGGACTCAAACTCGCCAACTGGGCGTTCGAACTTGAACGGGACCATCGTCGACTGGCGGCGGCTCGACGATCAGTTGCCGTCGGCAAGATCTCCGGGGCGGTCGGAACCTACGCCCACACTCCCCCCACCGTGGAAGCGTTCGTTTGCCAACGACTCGCCATCGGCATCGAGCCAGCCTCAAGCCAGATAACGATGCGAGATCGACACGCAGAGTTCCTCCAGGCCATCGCCCTGACCGGAGCGACCATCGAACGGTTCGCTACGGAGATCCGCCACCTCCAACGATCCGAAGTTGGCGAAGTCGGTGAAGCATTCCGGGCCGGCCAAAAGGGGTCGTCGGCGATGCCCCACAAGCGCAATCCGATCATGTCAGAGCGCATGACCGGAATGGCACGATTGCTGCGGGGATACTCCCAGGTCGGCCTTGAGAACGTGGCGCTCTGGCACGAACGAGACATCAGTCACTCGTCGGCCGAACGGGTGGCGCTCCCGGATGCCTGTGGAACGCTCAACTACATGCTTGAAAAATTCAACCGGTTGATCCAGAACTTGCACGTCGACACGGCGCGCATGCAGGCGAACCTCGACGGGACAGGTGGCTTGATTTTTTCTCAGGCCGTCATGCTCGAACTGATCGACAGTGGACTCACCCGCGACGAGGCATACCGGATCGTGCAACGCAACGCCATGGCAGTCTGGGAGGACGGCGGACAGCTCCGTGACCGACTGGCAACCGATCCGGAAGTGACGCTGTCGAGCGAACTATTGGCCGAATGCTTCACGATGAAACGTTTCTTGCGCAACGCCGACATAGTCTTTGAGAGGCTGGCCGGGTCTGAGCTGGATGAACTGACGAGTTAGCGGGCAGCCGGGGAATACACGCCAGCGAGAGCCTCGTTGAACGACGAGGTGGGCGCCAGGACGAGCGCTCCTTCCGGCGTTCGGTAGTTCTCGTAATCCAGCGAGATCCGGTTGACCTGCGACTTCCCGAGTCCCCGGTATTGCCAGGCCAGGGCTAGAGCGTTGGAGAAAGACAGGCCCGAGTCGAGCCGGACGGCGTTGGACAGCGAGGTGGCGACGCCCTGGAAGGAACCGAGCGACGAGAAAGACGTCAGCTTCTGAGCCACGAGAAACATTACGTCCTGCTCCTTACGTTGCCTGGTGAAGTCGGAGGCGCCGATCTTTACCCACTGTTCATCGATGAGCTGCTCGGTGCTCCGGGAGCGAACCCACGCCAGCGTGGTTGTTCCGTTCGCTCGAATACACCCGGCGCCAACTTCCAGTTTCGACTTGGCATCGCGAGTTGGGTGATCGAAACACAGGTCAACGCCGCCAAGGACATCAATCACCTTGGCAAAACCCTCGAAATTCACGACCGCGAAGTGATCAATGGTGATCCCGGTGAACTCGGCGACCGTCATCGACAACAGGGTCGGCCCGTTAGCTACTCCCTTACAACCACCCAGGTTGGCATTGATCCGTGAATACTTACCGGTGCAGGCGTTGGGCACGTATAGATCACGAGGCAGCGACATCATGATCGGAGCGGCGCCATCGGTTGGTTGCAGCATCAGGATGATCACGTCGGCGAGATATCCGGAAGCGTCTGCCCCGATGATCAGGTAGGCGTTGAACATCTCGTCAGGGAGGGGCGGATTGGTGGCGAACGGGTTCTTGTACTTCGAGGATTCGACCAGTCGGGCTTGGGCCTCGGCCGCCTCCAGGATGTCATCCTGCAGCTGTTCGTCGAGTCGAGCCAACTCCTCAGCCAACATCGCCTGCTCAAGGGCTTCGATATCGATGCCGGCGGCTTCAACTTCCTCGTCGGTGAGTTGCTCACGAACCAGCACTGACTTGGCCGGGTCATACTCGACCTGGTCAGCCTCAAACTTACCGGCCAGGTCGTAGACCCATAGAGATACGACCAACCCAACCACTAAAACTGCTCCGATTAGATAGCGGGTCCAGTGGACTGCCGAAGCATATTCAAAAACCGAACGTCGCTGTACCTGGGGTGTCATCGCCGGGCGATGGTAGCGTCCCAATGGACGGTGCCTAAAGTCACCGGTCCGGCCCCGTTGGAGCGCCACACGGAGTCCGTCTCGCCTGGGTGGCGGCATTCATCGCGGTAATGCGCTGTGGTCAGGCTCTCGATTCTCCGTTACCGATCATTTGATCGAGCACCGCAGTCCCCAGTCGTAAGGCTGATAGATGACCGGCGGATCCGTTTCCGCTACCCACCCACGGAGGTCGTCGGGCAGGAACGGTTGAATCGCTTTGACGATGTTCCGTTTTGAGCCTGGCGCCCAGGTGGGCATCGACTTCGGCCGGGAGAAATCGCCTCCGAACCACTTGAATACGCGCGACAAAGCCAGTTCGTCGCCAGCCCGCATTGCCCCACCCCCGGCTAGGAACACCCGCATTTGGTCGTCAAGCTCCCGATCCAATCCTGCGGCCGTGTAGGGAGTCGGACGCAGAGTTGGACAGGACACTGATCCACATACCAGGGCGCCATGAACTCGCGGGTCACCGAAGCGGCGAATCTTTCCGTGTTCAATACCGTCGAGCGACAGTTCTTCACCACCGACTTTCACGAAGGG
This sequence comes from Acidimicrobiia bacterium, assembly GCA_024637275.1. Lineage (GTDB taxonomy): Bacteria > Actinomycetota > Acidimicrobiia > Spongiisociales > JAENVV01 > JAENVV01. The sequence goes on along the minus strand of JAGXFS010000046.1, from coordinate 25,458 downwards.
AGCGCTGAACCCGCTTGGTATCCGGAGAACCGATTCCTCGCCCCGTTTGTCGGCCTGTGCGGCAAGTCTTAGGGCGCCGCCGTTGTACAGATTGATCCAGTAGGCCTGAGCAGCAGGGCGCGACAACTTATCGGGTTCGATGGACGCCATTCCGCCCAAATAGGCATCGAGGTCATCGGACACCAATCGCAACACTTGTGGACCAGATTCGGCAAGTCGGGTTAGCACCCCGGCCAGGCACTGCTGATCGACCGGGGCGAGATCTTCGATCGCGCCGTGCGACCCTGGCTTGCGGACACGAACCAGGACGTTGGCAACCGACCAGGCCACAGCTATCGGATTGGGACGACTCATGGCAGTATCAACCGAAAGTGCCGGCGGCGTGTTCCATGGAGGTCACTTGCGAGTCGACCAGTCAACTCAGGCCGCTCTTGAAGCGGCAACCGTCATGCTCGTGCGCGACGCGACGTCTCTTGAGGTTTTTCTACTTGAGCGACACATCGACTCCGACTTCGTGGGCGGGGCATGGGTTTTCCCGGGTGGCAAAGTCGACGAGTCCGACACCCGGCTCTCGTCAGCGGTCCTGGCCGGGCACCCACCTCCGGCGCTCGTGGAACAAGTCGGTGATCGCCCGGCTACTGCCTTGTGTGTTGCGGCCATCCGCGAGACCTTCGAAGAATCTGGAGTACTGCTGGCCCGCACCGGGACGGGCCCGGTCACGGCTGGTGACCTCCGCAGCGATTCCTACCTGTCCGCCCGCCAGAAACTGGCGGACCGCCACAGCAAGTGGAACTGGTCCGGATGGCTAGAGGATGAAGGCCTGCAACTCGACCTGTCGGCGCTGGTCTGGTGGTCGTGGTGGGTCACCCCGATCGGAGTAAACAGACGATTCGACACCAAATTCTTCGTCGCCACCCTGCCCGAAGACCAGGTAGCCGAGCACGACAACATTGAGACCACCAACTCACGATGGGAAAGCCCGGCGATGGCGTTACAGGCCGCAAAATCGGGATCAGCATCAATCATCCTGCCCACCCGCAAGAACCTCCGACAGCTCGCCGGGTATGCGAACACCGCTTCGATCATGGTCGCTGGCACAGATCCAGGCTTCGCTCGCCCTCGCATCGAACCGCGGTTGATCATCGGCGAGGAGGGCCAGGTCTCGGTCGACCACGAAAGCTTCGACCACCCCGAACCGGTGTAGCCTGGCTGCGAAAACGCCCCACTAAGCTGCAGACATGCCTGTTGTGATCGAGAACACCCCAAATCCGAACGCCTTGAAATTCACTGTCGGAGTGCCGGTAGGCGGACCGCAGACGTTCCTCCCGGGTCAGACCGAAGGAAACGAGCTAGCTGAAGGACTCGTCAGCATTCCTGGCGTAAGTTCCTGCTTCATGACCGCCGACTTCGTGACGCTCAACAAGGACCCTGAGGGTGATTGGAACGTCATCGCACCGGCGGCTGAGACGCTGCTCGCCGCCCATTACAACATCTAAAGCGTTCATCTAAGGGGCACCGACTTCGACGGCAACCGGAAGTCCCCGGACGTCGCGAACCATCACGTACCAGCTGCCGGCCGCTTCCCAACCTCCCAGGATCTCCTCTTCAGGTCCGATGCTCGCGGCTTCCAGAATCGTCGAGGGCACATCCGTCAGGGACTCACGTTCCATCACTACCTGTTCATGTTCTTCCCGCCGGATCGGAACGCTCACCTTGAGCGATCCATCCTCCACGGAAACGAACACGGAGTACTCGCTGACTGGCAGGCGGCGGGGGTCGTCCCCAAGTTCCAAAAGACCCACTCGCATCGTGACCAGCCACCGTTGGAGTTCATCGGTCACGTCAGCCGAGATCACCCCGATCCATTCCACGTAGACCGGCGTAGTCGCGGTGCCGTAAGGATGGATCTCGGGTGTTTCGTCGGATAGGTAGGCCCGGAGATACTCCGAGGCGACAGCGGCTACCGCCCGCTCGGACGATCCCGGTGCGACCGCCCGAAGATCGGCTTCCGTCACCCGGGCGGTCACCGGGACCGTCGCCGCCAAGGTCGTTGGAGACGCCAAAGGCACAGGGGTGACAGCCTGGTCCGAGACCGGAGTGGGATCCGGCACAACCGGCGCAGAATCCGCCCGATTGGCCCACCACCACCCGGCGACCACCAGGGTGACGCAAACTGCCCCCGCTAGTGCCAGCAGTTGCTGACGAGAAGCTGCGCCGGGATGCTCCCGGGGTCGCAGCTGATCCCACGGCACGAACTCGACTCGTTCCCCGTCATCTATCGGTTGCATGTGTGGCTCCAAAGGCTGGCGGGGAAGGGCAGGAGTGTTCGAACGTACGACAATCGCGCAAATGATTCAAGGGGTTCAACGGGAACCGAACCGCAGTCCGCTATCGTTCAACCCGCATGACGACCATAAAAGCAGACCCCAAACCCGGGCGGTGGATTCTCCCGCTCGTGATCATCGGCATGGTGATCTTCACGTATGTCTTTGTCGGCAACATCCGCGACAACACCCAGCCGACCGACATCGACCCGATCGGGCTTGGCTCTACGGACACCACGCAACCTGGCACCGACTCATCGATCCCCTCAACCACCCAGCCAACCGGGGTCGTGGTGGATGCCGAATCGATCGCCTACCTGGAAAGAATCACCGAACTTGACGTCAACCTCACGGCCCTTCACACAACGATGCTACAAACCAACGACGACTTCGATGCCCGCACGGTCGCCTATGCCGCCGCCCGTGACGAGATTCGTGACACCATCAATCCGAGCTTTGTTTCGTGGGCCGCCGACGTCAAGGCGACGGTCGCCCCGGAATCGAACGCCGAACTGACGGCACTCAGTACCGAGCTCGCCGGGCGGGCCGACTCCGTCGTGCAGGCAACGATCGACATCCTGGCCGGACTGCAATCATCGGACACCGGAGAGGCGCGGGCCGCAGCGCTCGCCGATCTCAGAACCCAGGTCGAAGGATTCAACGCGGCCGTGGCCGCCGCCAACAGCTAACCCGGCTAACCGGCGAATCGCTTCTCCAACACAGCGGTAAGTCGGCGTTCGCCAGCCCCACCGACGAACCACCAAAAACCGGTCACCAGAGATCCGATGATCAGTGACCCCAGGACCACCAGGTAGGCCGCTCTGGCTGCCGTTCCCAGTTCGAAAAGCGTGGCCCATCCCGCCCACAAGCCGACCACCGAGGCCCACATACCATTGGCCGTAACGAAGATCGTCATGAAGGAGAACCACGACCAGGGCCCGCCGACCGGGACAGCCACAACCTTGCGGTCTCGGAGGGGAAATAGATAGGCACTCTCAAGGTCCGCGCCGACGAGTACCCCGTCGGCGCCGTGCTCGTTGAGAAACCCTTCGAGCGCTTCTGCATAGTGCCGGGCCATGATGAGATAGCTGGCGTCGAATGCGGTTTGGGTGGCGCCCCACAGGCAAACAAACGGGACGATCAGGAACATCTGGGGTATCCCCCACCAGCCGAGCGCCAGCAGGCCGACGACAACCAGGAGGGCGGTGCGGACGTCGCTGAAGAACAAGCGGTGATACATGCCGACCATCGCTCGCATCCGGGCAAGCTGGCGGCTGGCGTGATCCGGAGCGTTCATCGCTTCCACGCTCATGCGTCCGCTAGCCAAACGGCCGCCGGTTCCTGCTCGGACACCACCACTCCACCCCTGTGCTCCACGGTGAGGGCAAGGACGGCCACGCTTCCCTCGATACGCAGCGGCGTCAGGCGCGGATCAGGTCCAAGTACAGCGGCACTGACAACCTCGCCGTCGACTACGGCCCACAACTGGTACGTCAACCCTTCCGGCAAAGGAGGCAGCGTGCTACCGGCAATAAGTGCGCTTCCGTCGGGCTGGATGACGAAGGTGATGGATCCGGCGTCGCCGGAAAGTACTGCCTGGAGAGCGGAGGGATTACTCATCGCAGCTACCGCTAGACGATCTGGGGCCACCTCGTCGAGTTCACGGTTCTGGCCGTCGATCTCGATCATTTGCTGGGCGACCGTCGCCTCCAAATTGACGACCCGTCGTTGCTGGAACACGACAACCCCACCAAGCGCAACGATCGCGATCGCTGCCACCATGGCCAGCCACGGTCGGGGTTGGGAGGCCACTGGAAAGCGATACGACCGGGCGGAATGCAGTATGCGCGCCCAGAGCGACCGGGGCGTCGGCGTGCCTGGGACGAATTCGGCGGCGACTTCCAGGAACTGAGCAACTTCGGTACAGCACATCGTGCACACCTCAAGATGCGCATCGATCAGTTCCCTCTCGCTCTGGTCAACTGCGTCGAGAGAGAACGCGCCAAGCAGCCCGATTATTTCGTCATGCTCCATGGGAACGCCTAGACGGCAGCAATACCGAGCTGACCCATCGACTCCTGGAGCCGGCTTAGTCCACTACGGATTCTGCTCTTCACCGTTCCCTCGGCCACGCCAAGGCGAACGGCCACCTCCCGGTAGGTCAGACCACCGAAGTAGGCGAGTTCGATTACGTCACGTTCGCGCTCGGGGATAGTTGCCAGGGCGGTTCGAACTTTTGATGCCACCGTCACTTGCCACACCTCTTCTTCGACGTTCGGGACCGAATCAGCCCTCAACAGGCCGTCCCGCTCTTCCCGTATACGTCGCGAGGACTCAGACCGGATGACATCTATTGAGCGACTGTGGGTCTTGGCGAGAAGAAATGTGCGGAGTGATCCGCGTGAGGCGTCGAAGGCCTCCGGTTTCTTCCACAACGAAACAAATACATCCTGAGCGATGTCCCGGGCCATCTCTTCGTCCCGGATCACTCGTTTGGCGAGCCCGAACACCTGATTGCCATGACGCCGGTAGATCTCGGCCAGCGCCGACTCGTCCCGATCGGCCACGCCGCCTACTAGTTCAGCATCTTCCAACGTTCGTTCATCGAGATACAACATGACTGCCCCTTTTGGTGTACTGAATAGTTTTAGCACTAAAACCAGTTCCGTGTCAAATGAACGCGGCGTTATACTCACCGACATGAAGGCAGAAATACTCTCTCTCCAAGACGCCGCCGACGAGCTCGGGGTCCATTACATGACCGCTTATCGCTATGTGCGACTGGGAAAATTGGTAGCGGAGAAGTCGGGAGGGGTTTGGAAAGTACTCCGGTCTGACCTCGATGACCTCATCCAGTCAGGGAAACAACAACCGGCCGCTAAAAGCACTAAAAAGTGGGATCAGCAGTTACTTGCCGTACTGCTTGCCGGCGATGAAGGAGCCGCGTGGCAAGTCGTTGAATCGGCACTGGCCTCAGGCCATGAACCGTCCGCCATCTATTCCGAAATGATCTCACCGGCACTCCGCGAGATCGGGGAACTATGGGAACGGAGCGAGATCGACGTTGCAGACGAACACCGGGCCAGCCTCATCGCCACCCGCCTGGTCGGACGATTGTCTCCCCGTTTCCATCGACGGGGCCGACCAAAAGGTACCTTGATCGTGGCGGCGGCACCAGGAGATTTCCACTCCCTGGCGGTGATGATGTTGAGCGACCAGATCCGGGGCGCTGGCTATCACACGGTCGACCTGGGCGGGGCAGTTCCCGTCGACTCCTTACGGCGCACCGTTGCAGAAACCGATTCCCTGACCGCCGTCGCCATCACCGCGTTCCGTCCTGACAACGAAGCTTCCATCCGGGCCGCGATCGCTGCGGCCCGATCCGCCACCGACGCACCGATCTTCCTCGGTGGACCGGCGATCGATGGACCCAACCACGCCAAGGGACTGGGAGCGACCGCCTACGCCGCGAACCTCGACGACGCCCTGGAGGCGCTATTGGGCCTTGGGTCGTGATCGGTAAATCGGAACCCGACCCCCGTTAACGACGTGATGCCCCTCAGAGGGGCATCACGCATTGGACGAATGGTCTTGCTATCCCGCCTGGGAGCACACCGTTTCGGTAATGAGTCGAGTTACGACATAGGGATCGCAGTTGGCGTTGGGACGCCGATCTTCGATATACCCCTTGCCTTCCTGAGCCACCTGCCATGGGATCCGTACCGAGGCACCCCGGTTCGAAACGCCATAGGAATACTCGGTCCACGGAGCGGTTTCATGAAGCCCGGTCAAGCGGTGTTCAATATCGGCACCGTAATGATCGATGTGCTCCTTCGCCCGGGTCCCGAGCGCTTCGCACGCCGCAATGATCGGCTCATAGCTTTCGCGCATCTGCTTGGTGGAGAAGTTGGTGTGAGCTCCGGCTCCGTTCCAGTCACCTTTGACGGGCTTCGGATCTAGCGTCGCTGCGATCCCGAAGTCCTCGGCTGTGCGGTATAGCAACCATCGAGCCAGCCAAAGATGATCGGATGCGGCCACTGGCGGCAGTGGTCCTACCTGGAATTCCCACTGCCCGATCATCACCTCGGCGTTAGTCCCGGAGATTGCGATCCCGGCATCCATGCAGTTCTTCGTGTGTGCCTCGACGACATCACGACCATAGATCTCGTCATCGCCGACGCCGCAGTAATACCCGCCTTGAGGAGCCGGGTAACCGTGTGACGGCCAGCCATGTACCCGTCCGTCTTTGAAAAACGTGTACTCCTGCTCGATGCCGAACCAGGGTTCAAAGCTGGCGTACTTTTCCTCCACGGCCAGACATGCCGCCCGGGTATTGCTGGGATGAGGTTCCATATCGACCGTCAGGACCTCGCACATGACGAGGACGTCGTCATCCCCCCGAATCGGATCAGGAATCGTCAAGACGGGGCGGAGCACACAGTCGGAGTTCTTCCCTGGCGCCTGGTTGGTCGACGAACCATCAAACCCCCAAATTGGCAGGCCTTCGCCTGAGGGTACGACCTTGGTTTTTGAACGTAACTTCGAGGTAGGTTTGGATCCATCGATCCAGATGTACTCGGCTCGGTAACTCATTTAGACCTCACGGTTCTCGGCAGTTGCGTATGTGCTGAAGAAAGCGTCCCAGGAAGCCGTTTCATCGCCGTTACTCAAATGTGAACGCTGCGTTAACTCACATGGCAATGTCAAAGCGGATCCAAGCCTGGAAGCGCAAGCCCTGACGGAGTGTATCTCCAATCGCCGGCAATTCGGGGGACCCTGTCCGGCTGACTTGCCTGTCGTGTCTCGCGCTACCGTTACAAGCCATGACGACTGACAAACAGGCCGAATACGTTCTCCAAACGGTTGCCAAACGGGGCATTCGCTTTATTCGACTTTGGTTCACGGACGTCCAGGGTTTCATGAAGTCGGTGGCGATCAGCCCGGCCGAGCTTGAAACGGCCCTCACCGAAGGCATGACGTTCGACGGATCGTCGATTGACGGATACGCCAGAGTCCACGAAGCAGACATGATCGCCCGACCAGACCCGACGACTTTTCAGATTCTTCCATGGCGCGAGCCCGATGGCGTCGCCCGGATCTTCTGCGATATCCACCACACCGATGGAACCGCCTTCGCCGGGGACCCCCGCAATGTCCTGCGACGGAACCTGCGAGAGGCGGCCGACCTGGGCTATGCGTTCTATGTGGCGCCCGAGCTTGAGTTCTTCTACTTTGCCGACTCAGGCCCCGAGCCAAAAGTCCTCGACCACGGCGGCTATTTTGATCTCACGCCACTCGACACTGCTCAGGAGTACCGGCGCACCACGATCGAACACCTGGAAAAGCTCGGAATTCCGGTTGAACAATCCCATCACGAAGTGGCCCCTTCCCAGCACGAGATCACCCTTCGCTATGACGACGCCATGGCGATGGCCGACAACGTCATGACCTATCGGCTCACCGTGAAGGAAGTGGCGCTCGCACATGGCATCTACGCCACCTTCATGCCAAAGCCACTCGAAGATCATGACGGTTCGGGGTTCCATACCCACATGTCGCTCTTCGAGGGCGACGAGAACGCCTTTTACTCGGCCGAAACCGAGCACGGTCTGTCCACGACGGCCGACGCGTTCATTGCTGGCCTGGTACATCACGCTCCGGCCATGACCGCCATCACCAACCAATGGGTTAATTCGTACAAGCGCCTCGTCGCCGGATTTGAGGCGCCAATCTATGCCTTCTGGGCACGGAACAATCAGTCGGCGCTCGTGCGCGTTCCGACCATCAAAGCCGGCAAGTCGTCGTCCACGAGAATCGAATACCGGTCGCCCGATGCAGCAACCAACCCGTATCTGACGTTTTCGGTGTTGCTGGCCGCCGGACTCGACGGGATCCGCAACGAGATGTCGCTCCCTGAGGAGGTCAGCAAGAATGTCTTTGAGATGAACGGTCGCGAACGACGCGACCACGGAATACGTAGGCTGCCAGAGACCCTCTCCCATGCCCTTGACGAACTCGAGCAGTCCGAACTGATGAATAAGGCACTAGGCGATCACGTTTTTGACTGGTTCCTGCGGAACAAACGAAAAGAGTGGGACGCTTACCAACACCACGTGTCACGCTTCGAACTTGAGCGGTACCTCCCAATCTTGTGAAAGGCCTGGCGCTCTTCCCCGATTCTCCAAGCGCCGGACTCGCCGAGACGCTTCAATTGGCCGCCCTCGACCCGATTCTCCTCGGGGTTGAAGACCTTGAGAAGACCAGCGAGGCCGCCAGCTGGTCGCTGGTTCTCATCGAACTCGCTGACGAACCGCTCCGCCGGATGCGCCATGCCAGGCGCCTCCACGAAGACACCGGCGTACCAATCGTCCTCCTCGTCTTGAAGGACCAGATCGCCCTAATCATCGACGAAGATCTAGAACTCGCCGACTTCGTCGTGCTTCCGACCGACCCACAAGAGCTGCGAGCCAGGGTTCGGCGCCAAGCCTCGACCGTGAGCACCGACGAGGTCTTGCGCTACCGCGACCTTGAATTGAACACCGCTACGTACCAGGCGACGATCGGCGAACAGCCAGCCGACCTCACCTACATGGAGTACGAACTCCTCCGCTTCTTCGTTGAGAACCCCAGTCGGGTTTGGAGTCGCGAACAACTGCTGTCGAAAGTTTGGGGTTACGAGTACTACGGCGGAGCCCGAACAGTCGATGTGCACGTCCGGCGGCTACGTTCGAAGATCGGCGAGCAACGTTCGGCGTGGATAACGACGGTGCGCTCGGTTGGCTACCGGTTCGGATAGTCGGAGAAGCCGGGTGCAACGGATCCGAGCGTTGCACTGAATGCTTCTCGCCAGCTCTCTGGCATGGTCACCAAGGCCCGCCGGATCAGCCGGTCGACACCGTCCATCATGAGGTCATCCAGTTCGCCACCTAGCCCATGCACGGCCGAGAATGCTCGACCAGCCGCAGAAGCCAAACCCAGCTCTACCGCCAGCTTGGCAGCGTGGATAGCCGGGCCAGGATCCTGTCGACCTCCTGCCTGGGCGATCAGCAGGTCGAGCGCAGGTTCATGCCACTGCACAGCTAGTAAGTCTTCGATCAGCTGATCAGCGGAATGGTCGAGAGCTTTGCCTCGTTCACCCTCGATGAGGTGGCCGAGCGCTTCGCAAGTAAGTCGCCATCGACGTCCACTGACGCCAGGCGGACAGGTATCCATCGCGTTGGCCAGTTCATCGCTCGCCGCATCGAGAAGTCCCTCGGCCAGATGAGCTTTGGCGAGCAAATACCGGGCCGCGTTCTCCCAGGCCGGGAGCTGGAGGAGGACAACACCAAGCATCTCAGTTGCGGCCGCGTTTGCGTCCGCTCCATGGCTGTACATCACCGCCCCTTCAGCCACCGCCATGTGGACCAGAAATACCGGGCCGACATCCCCAGATCGGGTCGCCAACTTCAGGGCAGCGTCGGCTGTTTGGGTTGCCTCATCGACCCGGCCGAGCCGGAACAAGCACCGGGATTGCCAGGCCATCAGGTCGGGCTTGCGGGCGTCCGAATCGTCCACAACCCGATCCAGGAGCCTGGCAAACCCGGCCTCGGCCCGGCGGGCGTTACCCCGATCCAGTTCAATCCAAGATTCGTTGTAAGCAGCCAGGAACTTCTGCTGGGGCTCGCCAATCTCACCGAGAACCAGTCGGCTTCGGGAAGAGCACAGATCTGCCTCGATCGGGTATCCGAGGCGATTCAGGACATGGCCTTGTAGCGAAAGCAACGATGCCGCCTTGGCCGGTGCTTCAAGCTGAAACGCCCGAAGTTGCCCAACACTGGCCATCCACTCGGCAGTTGCCGGATCCTGGCCATCAGAAGCGATCTGCGCCGCCCAACCCCAGGCATCGACGCACTCGACGCCATCCGTGTACAGAATCGCCTGCTGGAGCGCATCATTGGCGAGATCTGGCCACCCGGCCAGGCGGTGGCACGATGCCAACTGCAAATGCACATGACCCCAGCGAGGACCCGAATCCTCCCCCATCGCCGCCAAACCCCGTACTGCGGTTTCCAGCAGAGGTTGCGCTTCCGATAGTTGCTGGCGGGCCATGTAGCGGTCAGCGACGCGCATCAGCGTCGAAACCGCCAGAGCAGAGACGCCGGCAAGGTCAGCGAGGAGCCCCACCGCAGCTTCGTCAGCTACTTCGGCCTGATCCTCCCAGGCCGCCAGCAACGCTTCGGCAACTGCCGATCGCCGAGCCGCACCGATCCTCCCGGACAGCCTGCCCGCCGCCAAAGCAGTACTAACCGTGATGCCGTCGCTCGATTCATGCAGAAAGCCAGCTCCAACCAGTCGGTCAACCCGATCGACGACCGCCAGGGGTGGCTCACCAACCAAACGGGCAACTACACGGAGCGGAACGATCGCCCGGGCGATGCCACAGGCTTCAACGATGAGGCGATCATCGGGATCCAGTGCCGACACCTGAGCGCCGAGAGGCAGCGACGGATCGTCAGGAAATTCGGCTGCCGTGAACACAATTCGGCCATCCGACACAGCTACCAGACCCCGATCACGCAAAAGCTCGAGAAGGCGACTCAACTCAAAGGAATCTCCGCTGGTCTGTTCAAAAAGCCAGTCGGCGAAGAGCGCATCCGTGACCTCCCCGAGCTCAGGCCTGCTCACCCGATCTATCGCCAGGTCGACCATGGGCACCGACTCCCCGAGTCGCTGCAATCCCTGGTCGGCTCTCCCGGGCTGTGGAGTCTGGCCGGTAACGACCAAGGTTGGCTTGTCTGATCGGAGTCTCGCTCCGAGCATCGCCAACGAATCCGGGCCGGCGAAATGGGCCGACTGAATGACGAACACGGACGGGTCTTCTGAACCAAGATCCAACCGCTTGATCAGCGCTCCGGGGGGTTCGGCCTCAAATGCCCTGGTTCGATTCAAGGCCAGCCCCGCCGCTTCGCTGAGGGTGCTGGCCTCATCGAGAAGACGCTCGATGCCGGCTTCGGCTTCTCCGATCAGCCGGATGATGACCGATCCACCAGCCGACACCAACGCGACTGCTTCGGCCAATGCCGCCACGTGGCGGGTCCGACCGATGAGCGGAAAGCTGGCCAGGTCAGCGGACCTGATGCCCTCAAGCTCAAGGTTTGGATCTTGATTGAGGATTTGGCTCTCCAGGCGCTGCAGCTCTGGCCCGGGATCGATGCCCAGTTCATCGAGCAACGACTCCTCTGCGTCTCGATAAGCGCGTAGCGCATCACCCTGGCGACCACTTCGATACAGCGCCAACATGAGCTGGCCGTGCAGTCGCTCCCGATACGGATACCGATCAACGAGCGCCTCGAGCTCGGGTACCAGTTGATCGTGTTCGCCCAACGCCAGGCGAGCCTCAAGGAGGTCTTCGGTGGCTGCCACCCGCTCGTCGGTCAGTCGGGCGACCACCGGAGCCGCGAAGCTTTCGTAGGCAAAGTCGGCGATGGCCTCACCACGCCACAGGTCGAGCGCCGTGCGCAACTGGGTCGCCGCCAGACCGGGTCTACCGGAATCGAGCGCAGCTCGGCCCTCCTTGGCAAGACGGCTGAAGACGGTCGCATCGACCGAGTCGTCCGCTACCCGAAGTGAGTACCCGGGACGACGGGTGAGAAAAACTGACGGTTTGTCACCACGGACCAGATCTGGCTCAAGCGCCTTGCGGAGTCGGCTGACATAGACCTGGACAATGTTTGTGGCGGTCTCTGGCGGATCTTCAGCCCACAGCGAATCGATGATGCGATCGGTCGATACGACTTCGTTGGCGTTGAGAAGCAGCAACACGAGGAGTGCGCGCTGTCGTTCTCCGCCAAGCGCTAACGATTGGCCGTCTTCGTCAAAGACGTCAAATGGTCCCAGGAGCTGATAGTGCACGCCGGGTCGATACTACCCAGAGGGGTGACCTACGACCGGAGTGCGATCAATTCGATCTCGACGAGAAAGCCACCGGGCAGGTTGGCTACTTCAACGGCCGAACGGGCCGGAGGTGACTCGCCGAAATGGGCTCCGTAGACTTCGTTGACCGCCGCGTAGTCGTTGATGTCCTTGAGGAAAATGGTGGTCTTGACCACGGCATCGGTCGTGAGTCCCAGGTCACCGAGAATCGCGACGATGTTGTTCATAACCTGCTTCGTCTGATCCGCCACGTCCAGACCCGTGAGCCGATCGTTGGTCGCGGGGTCGAGTGCTACCTGACCGGAGAAGAAGATAAATCCGTTGGCCTCAGCGACAGCCGAATAGGGACCGAGCGCGGCTGGAGCGCTCGGAACCGACGGGATCTGCTTACTCACGAAAAGGAGTTACCGCAGCCGCAGCTCTTGGTGACGTTCGGGTTGTCGATGGCAAAGCCGGCCCCCATGAGACCATCTTTGTAATCGAGCGTGGAACCCCGCAACATTTCGACGCTTTGGGAGTCCACCGCAATCCGGACCCCGTCGCGGAATTCTTCGACGACGTCGTCCGCTTCGGTCTCGGCATCAAAGAACATTTCATAGGAGAAACCCGAGCACCCACCGGGACGCACGGCGACGCGCAGCGCCAAACCAGGATCGCCTTCTTCGGCGAGTAGCAACGCGAGCTTGCCAATGGCCGGCTCGGTCAGGGTCACTGCCCGGGCTGGCTTGGACGATTTGATCGTGAGGCCTTGCAAGTTAACTCCTTCAACAACTGAACCAACAGTATACGTGCTCACAGCCCCAACGGGACAGCTACATCCGCCGACGGCGTACTATGGCCCGATGCCGACACGATCCGACGTCCTCGAGACCCTTAAAGGGGTTATCGATCCCGAACTGGGAAGTGACCTGGTCGACCTCGGCATGATTCAGGATGTGCAGGTCGCCGCCGACGGCGTCGTGACCATCGATCTGGCCCTAACGATCGCCGAATGCCCCATGCGCAACCAGATCGAATCCGATACGGTTCGCAAGGTCGGTTCGCTTCCGGGAGTGACCCGCGTGGACGTCCGCACCACGGCTATGACCAAACAGCAACGGGCCGACCTCATGTCGACGGCAAGATTTCGGGTCCGCGAGCGAGCCGAACCTACCATGCTGGCTCCGACGACCCGGGTGATTGCGGTCAGTTCTGGCAAAGGCGGCGTCGGCAAGTCGTCGGCAAGCGCCAATCTGGCGTTGGCCACATCCGCCCTTGGCTATAAGGTCGGCTTGCTTGATGCGGACATCTGGGGTTTCTCGATCCCTCGCATGCTGGGCATCACCGACCGAATCAGCGCCAACGAGGAGCGAAACCTCGTGCCGGTAGAAGCTTACGGGCTCAAGGTTGTTTCGACCGGTTTGATCGTGGAATCCGAGGAAACCGCCCTGATGTGGCGCGGTCTCATGCTGTCGAAGGCCCTCGAACAATTCCTCAAACAGGTCGAGTGGGGCGATCTCGACTACCTCTTTATCGACATGCCACCAGGAACGGGTGATGTGCAGATGGCGCTCACCCGCCTTCTACCGCAGGCAGAGATGGTCGTCGTCACCACCCCACAGCAAACCGCTCAAAAGGTCGCCATCCGGGTCGCTGACATGGCCCGCCGCTCGTTCATGCCGGTCGTCGGCGCCCTTGAGAACATGTCGCACTTTGTATGCGATCACGGCCAAACGTACAACCTGTTCGGTTCAGGGGGCGGTGCCGAACTCGCCGAGATGTTGAACGTTCCTCTCATCGGATCGATTCCCATCGACCCCTTGATGGTGGCAGGTGGCGACGACGGCCTACCAGTGGTCGTACACGCCCCGGACAGTCCGGCTGGCCAGGCGTTCCGTCAGGCAACAGAACGCCTTCTCCAAATAGTGCCACCGGCTCAAGACGAAACGTGCACCGGACGAATCGCCAAGCTGCTCGAGGCACTCCCGGTAACTAGTCACTCTGAGTGATTTGCAAACGGCACCCAAGTTAACCGGCCCACCTGACCGATATAAGTAGAGAACGTGCCAAAGGAAACCAGGGTTCGGCTGGGAGACCTCCGAATGAGATGCTCCACCTCCTCGGAGCTCTCAGAATTGAATGAAGGACCGATGCTCCGTTTCGGTCCTTCATTCGTTTAACGACCGGTTGTTGCGGCTAGCCACACAGAGAACGGACAAGCGGGGTCGGGTTGACTGCCGACCCGCCCCCTGGGTGATACTCAAAGTGGAGATGCGGGACATTGGCGGGGGCATTGCCGCTTGTTCCGACCGTCCCTATCTTGGTGCCGGCCGACACGTGTTGACCCTTGGAGATTCCCGATGCGAACGAATCGAGGTGGGCGTAGTAAAAGTCGTCTCCGGAGTCACCTTTGAACCAGATGGTGATACCGCCGATCCCACCGTTGCCCATACGCGAAATAGTCCCGGCCTCGATCGCGACCAGCGCCGTTCCCCGCGCCGCCAGCATGTCAACGCCTTTATGCGAGCGTCCGCCCGACCGGGCGGCGCCCCAAGTGTCTGAGAAGGCGACAACTCCGTTGACGGGGCACGTACGCCCCGAAACGACGACCGGGGGTGGGGCTCCCCCTCCACCGCCGCCGCTGCTGCTGCTTCCGCCAGCCGCGATCCGGGCTGCTTCCTCTTTGCGGCGCCGCTCCTCTTCGACTGCCCGCCGGGCGGCCTCTTCGACTTGCCACTGAGCGTACAAGTCGTTGTATTCGACCTGAGCTTCTTCAAGGGTCCGATTCATCTCTTCGGCGGCCGCGACCAGTTTGGTATTGGCGTCGAGTTGAGCCGCTTCGGCGTCGGCAAGATCCTGAGCGACCCTGGCGATGTCGCGCTCAAGAATCGCCAGCTGATTCAGCAGGGCCAGATCGTCATCGCTGGCATCGCGCATGTAGGCCAGGCCCGCTTCGATGTCCGACAAGGAACCCGACTCGGTAAACAGCGGGAGGTTGTTGGCGAGCGCACCTATGTACATATCGACCGCCCGTTCGGTGGCGACCACCCGGGTCTCCTCCAACTGACGGTCGAGTTCTGCCGCCTGACCCTCGGTCCCGGCAATCAGCCACTCAAGGTGTTCGGTTTCGGCGAGGGCCGCCTCGTAGGCGTCGGCCAGCCCCTGGACCTTGTCACGGACCACCAGCAACTCGCTCTTGGCTTCTTCGAGTTCTTCAGGAGTCACCTGCCCCTGTGCGGGGAGCGCGACGAGGAGCGCCAGAAGAAAGGCCAGCGGATAGAACCGACGCATCATGAGCGCACCATCCCCACCAGCGTATCCCACAAATCGGACGCCGAATCGTCACTGAAGGTGACCAGGCCGTCTTCGGTGAGTTTGCGGAGATGGGCGGCAACCGACAGGGCCGCAATACGGTGCAGTTCCTCGGGTACGTCCTGATAGACGTCTGTCACCACGGCGCCGACCGACCGGGCACCGTTTTCTAGCGCCATGACGATCTCCTCTTCCCGTTCGCGTCGATGCGATATGTAGTAATCGATCACGGCGGCCGGGTCGTCGATCTCGGGACCGTGTCCCGGCAGTAGCTTCGAGAGCGCCATCGGTTGAAGCTTTTCGAGCGAAGCCAGGTATCGGCTCAGGTTGTCGATCATGACGGTCGAGCCCCCAATGATGTGATCCCCGCTAAACAAAGTCGTCCCGAGAAGTAGGCAGATGTGATCATCGCTGTGCCCCGGCGTGTACACGACTTCGAGAACCTCGTCTCCGAGACTGATCTGGTCACCCTCGCCGACGAGATCTGAAGGCATGAAGTCAGGACCGGGCGCGAATCCGAACACCGGTGCGTCCAACTCCTCGCCAAGCGGGTTGGCGAGCGGGGCATGATCGGGGTGGGAGTGAGTCACGACGACTCCGACGGTCTCGCGACCGGCGATCGTTGCAACGATACGGTCGAAGTGCTCGTTGATCACCGGACCTGGATCGATCACGAGCGCGCGTCGGTCCCCGCCAACCACATAGGTGTTGGTGCCTGCACCGGTGAAAAGACCGGGATTGGGGGCGAGAAGATGGGCGATGTTCATTTTGAGTCCTGGCGGCAGCCTTCCTGGCTTTCTGATGGATTCTGCAGCGTAACGGCCGTATTTGGCACTCTCGAAGGCCGCATGGACCATTTCATAGTGGCGGAAACCGCGCCATTGCGCAACCGCCGTACGTACCCACCTAGCGGGCTAAGACCCGGTAGGCACGGCCCTCGCCGGGGCCGACATTCTCGAGGCGATGGAAAAAGCCGTTCGAAGTCAGGACCCGGTCACGATCATCTATTGCATCGGCCGTTGTGAAGTCGAACTCAAGAGACCATCCGACCGGAAGCCCTGGAATGCCGAAATAGCCCGAATCTGATTCGAGGTCATAGTTGGCTGCGAACACGTGCGTTGGACTGGCACCTGGTTCGGTCGCCTGCGTCCAGACCGCGGTGCCGCGGAGCGTGGTGGCGTCCGGGGGCACCAGCCACCGCGTCGTACACGGTCCAATCACAGACAACACTTGCTCGGCGTACAAACGAATCGCCGTCACCTTCTCAAACAACCGATCGTTCTCGCCCCAGACGTAGTCGATACCGGACCGCGCTTTCGACGGGTATACGTTCGAGTCCCCGGCCTCCCTGAACACGAAGAGCTTCGTGTAGTGCTCGTTCGGGGCAGGCGAATCATGGACATCGCGAATCTCAAAACCCAGCCCGACGTAGGACGGCATGTCGGGCACGAGCAACGCCGTAAATAGCCGGACCTCATTGCCTGCCCGGTAGTACTCATCAAAGCGCGGATCGTCTTTGTCGGCAGTACCGATCGAGAATGCGGGTGCGCACGAGCGCGTCTCAAGATCGTCGATGTAGCGACGGAATCGACGCAGGAATTCGTGGTCGCCGACGACCGTCGACTGGAGATCACCGAGCGTCGCATCCGCCAGCGACGCGTCAAGGTGGTCGAGTTCTTCACCGAACCCGAAGACATCTCGAGCCGGGAGGAACGTCTCAGCGAAGTACCCAAACCACGGAGCCCCGGCGGACTGCTGGATGTGGGTTTTGACGGCTGCGAGGATGTCGTAGTGCTCGTCGACGGCATCAGGGACGCCGTCGCGCCGCATCTGCACGTGCGACATGTCGCCACGCATGAAGTCGAAGTTGCCAATGTGCCGGGTTGCGGCGTAGTGGGCGCACACGTAGTCCCACACATGGGAACGGGGAATCGTGAAGTCGACTTCCCAGTCGGTGTTGTCCTTGACCCGTCCGTACAGTTTGTAACGGGCCAACGGTGAAAACACCCGCGACATGTAGCCGGGTCGGGTTATCAGATAGTCCGGCCAGGCCAAACCATGCCGGTCCACCACCGAATGGGCCGGATCCGGATCGACTTCGATGCCGCGAAACGGCACTCCCATCGTGGCCGGCACAGGTTCCAGACCCACCTGTTTGAGATGGATGAGAAGATCGACCCGCCGGTTGATACGGCCAGGAAGGTCGGACGGGTCTCCGAAGATGACGCTGAGCCGGCGTGGCTCGGTCATAGTGAACAGCTGATGCACACCTGCCGGCATTTCGTCGCCTGGCAGCGCAGTTCCCCGGTCGACCAGCCAATCGAAGATGACGTGCTCGACCGTATCTGCCAGCGAATCAGAGTGGTCGGTGATGCGACCACCCTCCACCCGCATCCATTCAAAAAGATCGGGGGAACCGAGCGCCATCTCCGAAAACCGATCGGTGTGGGGGATGACATCCATGCCGACCGACTTGCCCATCACATGTAGGACGTTCGAGAGGGCCCGTAGCTGTTTACCGATGTTGTCGAGGTGCGGGACGAGTTCTTTCCACTCGGAAGAGAAGAACTCGGTGTTGAGATTCCACGAAGCCATCCCGTAGAGACTCTCGACCACGCCCGGTTCCCAGATCGGAAGGAGATGAATCGAATCCACGACGTTCGGAAGCGTCAAGGCGTATTTAACGACTCCGGCATAATCGCCAACGGTACGGACGTTGATGCCGACCATGTTGGTCCGGCGCATCCAGCCGGTGTCGAGCTCGCCCGCACGGGGTGACATGACCGCCTTGGGGAGCTCCCCAATCGGGCGGTCAAGATCAACGGCCGCCGGAGATACCGCGAGCTTGATAGCTTCACCGTACCGACGCTCGAGCACATCGAACACCTGCGAAAGCGGCGTTCGGATGACCTCTTGCGGTCGAAGTCCCACAAGGAAGGACTCCTCCCCCGCAACGAACCTGTCTTCTCCCGAAAGCGGCTTCATGGTGACTCCCCCACTAACCCAAGGTCACGGTGTTTCGCGATCCTGCCGGTCCACGAGAGGCCACGATAGGCGATACTCATTCGAGTCCTTCCGGGCGTCGACCCTCCTGGATTTCCTGATCGAGTTCTGCCGCATACCGACCGGCACTGGCACCTTCGAACGCCGCATCCACCGTTTCGTAATGATGCAGATAACGCAGGTGGGCGGCCGTCGGCATGATGAGAACCAGCTCGCCGGAATTCCACTTTTCAAGAGCCACCCGCGGCGCCATCCAGTCAGCTCGCACCAGTTCGTGTAGGTCGACGATCAGTTCACTGCACTCGGGCGACGCAACCAGGTAGAAGCGCGTATCAAAGCGCAGACCCATCCACTCCGGTGTGACCCAGGTCGATAGATACACCAACGAATCAAACGAGAAGTCGCCGACGGTTCGCTGTTGGTGAAGGGGCAAATCTTCGACAACCGGGGCTGTGGCCCGGTCCGCCAGCAGCAGACCCACTTCCTCGTAAGTTTCGCGTATCACCGCCGCCTTGAACGGATCGGGCGCTTGTCGGTCGATCGGATCCACCTTCCCTCCCGGGAACACGGACGCGCCAGGGACAAACGGTGCATGCGGCGAACGCTCCACGAGCAGCACTTCAAGCCCGTCAACGCCATCGCGTACAACGCAGGCGGTGGCGGCGGCCCGTGGGGTTGCCACCCTCACCGGATCGCCCGGCTCTGGATGTATGTAGACATTCGCTCACGCACCACTTTGCGCACGGGCGGTGCCATGAGCGAGAACCCGACAATGTCGGTTACGAGCCCCGGGGTGAGAAGAAACGCCCCACCGACCAGGACCAGGGCGCCGTCGGCCAGCTCTCCGGCCGGCAGTTTTCCCTGCTGAAAGGCGTCGCCGATGGCTCGCCAGGCGTTCATCCCTTGCTGTTTGACCAGATAGGCGCCGATCAGGCCGGTAACGACGACTATGCCAATTGCGATCGGCCAACCGATTACGCCCGACAAGTAGATGAGAAGAGCCAACTCAACGGCTGGGATCACGACAAAAAGGACCGGCAACATCGCTCGAAAGCCTAACGGTTACGATTACGACCGATGACGCTCCGTGACTTGCCACCTGTCGATGTATTGGCCAAACAACTGACGGGTATCCCGCGACTGGTGGCAACCGAGATTGCCCGCTCATCAATCGACGAGGCCCGCCAGGCCATACTGGAAGGGCGCGACGCCGACGCCGCCACGATCGCGGCCGTCCATGCCAGCCGCCTACGGCGGGCAAGGTTCCGTCCTCTTATCAACGCCACCGGAGTATTGCTGCACACGAATCTGGGACGGGCTCCGGTCCACGACGAGGCTGTGGCCGTTACTGCCGATGCGATGCGAAGCTACGGCAACCTGGAATTCGATCTGGACACCGGTGGCCGCGGTGGCCGCGGATCGTACGCTCAGGAACTCCTGGTCGCTCTGACAGGCGCCGAAGCCGCCTTCATCGTCAACAACAACGCTGCGGCACTCTTGATGACCCTGGCCGCCATCGGAAAGACCGGCGGGGTGGTGGTGTCGCGCGGTGAGCTGATCGAGATCGGCGGTTCCTACCGGCTTCCCGAATTGATGGAAGCCTCGGGGGCTCGCATGGTGGAAGTTGGCACCACCAATCGCACCCGAATCGCCGACTATGCCGCCAAGGCGGCCGACGCCAATCTTCTGCTCAAGGTGCACCCGTCGAACTATCGCGTCGTCGGGTTCACCGAGTCGGCCACCAGCGATCAACTCGTCGAACTCTCGCAACGGGTGAATGTGCCTTACGCCTACGACGTCGGCTCAGGGCTTATCGATGAGTCGAGCCCGTGGATCTCTGGCCCGCCCCCCGGGTGGCTGCTGGGAGAACCTGGCGTACGCCAAGAGGTCTCCCGGGGCACCGGCCTGACCATGTTCTCCGGCGACAAACTGTTCGGCGGACCCCAGGCCGGGATCATCGTCGGGTCCGCTGACCTGATCAATCGGATCAGGAAACACCCACTGGCGCGCGCCGTGCGAGTACCCGGACCGACCCTGGCAGCTCTGTCGGTTATCGCCGAAATGTATCTCGACGGGCGAACACTTGAGATCCCCTTCTGGTCCATGGCGACCAATACGTACAACGCACTCGAGTCGCGCCTTGAAGCATTGATCAACGCCGGGATCGGAGGAACCATCATCCGAAGCGAGTCACTCCTCGGAGCAGGATCCGTCCCCGGCATGTCGGTGCCGTCGCCCGTTCTCCATGTAGCCGGTCCCGCCGATCAATTGTGGACCGAGTTGCTGGCACTCGAGCATCCCCTGGTTGGTCGTCGCGAAGCGGGACGGTTCCTCGTCGATCTCCGCTCGGTCGACCCCGCCGACGACGGGTTGGTCGTCTCCACACTGCGAACCGCCATCGCCTTATGCCAGTAATCGGCACTGCCGGTCACGTCGATCACGGAAAGTCGACGCTCATCGAAGCGCTCACCGGACGAGACCCTGACCGACTCGCTGAGGAAAAAGAACGTGGACTCACGATCGATCTCGGCTTCGCCTGGACCGACCTGGGCGGTATTGAAGTCTCCTTCGTCGATGTTCCCGGCCACGAGCGTTTCATCAAGAACATGCTGGCCGGCACCGAAGCCATCGACGTGGCCCTCCTGGTCGTTGCTGTCGACGAGGGCTGGATGCCCCAAACCGAAGAACATGTCGCCGTCCTCGATCTCCTCGGCGTTTCACTCGGCGTAATTGCCTTAACAAAAACCGACCGCGTCGACGCGGACCTATTGGAGCTGGCAACGTTGGAAGTCGCTGAACGGATCACCGGAACGACCCTGGAGTCGGCCAAACTCATGCCCGTCTCAGCGATAACCGGGGCCGGACTCGACGAGCTTCGTCTCGAGCTGCGGTCGCTATCAGCGCAAGCAGACCAACAGCGCCGACCTGGTGACCCGGCAATGTGGATCGACCGTTCTTTCAGCATCGATGGAGCGGGGACAGTGGTTACCGGAACGCTCCTTGGTGGGAGTCTTACGGTTGGCGAGACCGTTTCCGTTTGGCCGGCCAATCGATCCGTGCGTATCCGCGGGCTCCACAGCCACGAGGAGACCCACCAATCCGTTGGACCCGGCCGCAGAACGGCCGCCAACCTGGTTGGCATCACTCGCGATGAGATCGGGCGAGGATCGCTCGTGACCAACCTGCCGTGGCCAACGAGTTCGGCCTTCAGCGTGAGGCTGAGAGCTGCCCGGTACGCAGATGAGATCGGCGAGCGAGGTGCGTATCACCTGCACATGGGGTCGGGATCGTGGCCAGTCGAACTCCGGCCACTTTCTGCGTCGCCGCCCGGACCTGAAGGCTCCGCCGAGCGTGAGATGGCCGTATTGCTGAGATCCGAAACACCGCTTCCGGTGCGGGTGGGTGAACGGTTCATCCTCCGCGAAACCGGTCGCCAGTCAGTGGTGGCAGGGGGCCGGATCATTGATCCGGGAGCACCACGTCGGGCGGCTCAAGCCAGTCTGGCGTTCAAGCAGCTGGAACGGATTCTTGAGGTCGACCGCGACGAGGCCGCCACCATGCTGCTCGACGTCAGGGGAATCGCCTCGGTAGCCGCCCTGGCCGGGTGGACCGCCGGCGGGCAACCACACAGCGGATTGCGCTCAGGAGATGTGGCTATCTCGGCCGCCCGGGTGCTGACACTGGTTGACGGGGCCGTGACCAGCGTCGCCGCCTTCCACGAGCAACACCCGCTCCGGGAAGGGATGCCGATCGCCAGCCTGGCCAGCGGCCTCGGCCTTGAGATCGACGCCACCCGCCTGGTGTTGGCTACCGACGAAAAGATCCGTGACGATGGTGCAAGCGTCGCACTCGCATCGTTCAATGCCGGTCTCACTGATCGTCAGGAAGCAGACCTGGCGAAAGCGATCGAAGTCCTAGATGACGCCGGCTACAACGTACCGAAGCTGATCGAACTTGGTTTGGACCGCGAGCTCCTTCACGTTGCCCTCAGGGAGGAGCGGATAGTCCGGGTGAGTGACGACCTCGTCTATCTTCCCGCACAGCTCACCGCTATTCGGGCCAAGCTGGGTGAGTTAGCGAGCCCGTTCGGGGTGGGCGATTTCAAAGACCTCATCGAAGTATCCCGGAAATACGCGGTACCACTCCTCGAATATTTCGACGCCAGTGGCGTTACCAGACGGGTCGGAAACGATCGGGTACTCCGCTAGCTAGCCCGGGCCCGGCGATCGACTTCCGTGGTGCCGCCCCAGATTCCGTATGGTTCGCGAATCTCCAGGGCATAGGTGACACAATCTCCCTGAACCGGACATACATCGCAGATTGCTTTGGCGCGCGACTCGCGGCGTTCGCGCTCATCCTTCTTTTCGAAGGTACTCGGAGGAAAGAATAAGTGTGAGTGGTTACCCCGACATAGCCCTTGCATTTGCCAGTCGCCAATAGCCAAACTCACAATCTCTCCTCCTCAGGTGCTCCGCTTGGTGCGCTCGGAAGCTACCACCGGTGACCGAAGGCCGCCAGGAAAATTTTAGGAGAGCTACGGTTGTTTTTCGCGACCTGCCGGCTCAACCTCAAGAAACAAGCCCTGAACGGCGGCAACGACGACCGCCGAACCCTGCTGAATTCCCGCCTCACGATGGGCGGTAGCCCGCCACCGGGCGCCGTCGATCTCGACCAGTCCCTCACCGGCGAGATCGCTCAGAGCGATCCCCTCCGACCCGATGAGATGGTCTCGACCCATTGTTTGGGTGGTGAATCGCGATCTGGCCACCGTCGACATGGCAAACATGTAGAAGAGCGCTATCCCGATCACGGTGGCGATGATCGATCCTTTGCTCGGCGGCATGTCGGGGTAGGTCCCGGCAATGAAGAACCCTCCAACGGCCAGCAATCCCGTACCCGCGTAGGACAGCACACCAAATCCGCCTCGTTGATAGTCAACCGTAAACAACCACATGGCGAAAAGGGTCACCGGCAGCCCCCAGCCGAACGGCATGACGGCTAATCCATAGCCGGCAAGGAGTATCGGGAAAACCGCAGTCGCTGCCGCCAACCCTGGCCCGATGGCGTAAAACTCAAAGGCTGCAAAAGCCAGTCCGACGACCAGGAAAAAGAAGGCCGCATGCGGAGTCACAGCCAGTCGCATGGTGCGGGCCCACACGCTGAGTTCGTTGAACCGGACTTGCTTCGATACCTCTGAGCGAGGTTCACCGTCTTCTCCTGGCACCGATCGGGCAGTTTCCAGGACAACGGTCCGATCACCAAGATCGACGGTTACGCCGTCGAGGGAGACGATGAGCGGACCGAGGGCGGCCTGTAGATCGTCGACGGCACCGGGGATTGCATCAGTGACCACGATCAGT
This sequence comes from Acidimicrobiia bacterium, assembly GCA_024637275.1. GTDB lineage: Bacteria > Actinomycetota > Acidimicrobiia > Spongiisociales > JAENVV01 > JAENVV01. The sequence continues at coordinate 1,568 of JAGXFS010000046.1, read as the reverse complement.
TGATCATCGTCGGACGGTCCGGCCGGGTCGCCGATCAGGGAGCGAAAAGCACGACCGATCTCTACCCCCGGCGCGGCCACGGTGATCTGGGCTGCCTCTGCCAGGCGCAGCGCAGCCCCTTGAGCGGTTGCCGGAGCGTCACCAATCCAGGCGACAACCGGCAACGGCGGCGCGGCGACGAGAGCGATCAATTCTTCGACTTCGGCCGTCAAAGCTCCCGGCGAGTCGATCTTGAGGAGAACCAATTCTGAGCCCTCCGCTGCGGCGCGTTCGATGGTCCGGGTAACAAAGCTGATCGAGTACGAGTCGATGGGGCCTTGCACTTCGACGATGTCGATAACTCCGTCAGGGGCTTGAGCCCCTGCGGGAAGAGCCAAGCCACCAAGCACAAAAACGAGAACGAGAAGACGTCGCATATCTCACAATGATAGGAGCCGCGTCGGAGGCCTCGATCGGCCGCACTACAGTGAGCTCATCATGGAAACCATCCTTTTGGTAACGGACAGTGACTGGGTCCGCAACGACATCGAAGCGGCGATTGTTACGCCAACCACAACGATCAATCACGTGACTGATCCTCGAACCGTCGTCGAAGCGGCCGGTGATACTCCCCCCTCGATCTACGTCGTCGACATGCAGGTCGGTTCGATGGGAGGGATGGCCATCACCAGAGCGATCAAGGCAGCTGCCACCAACGGTCAGATAGTTGACAGCCCGGTGCTGCTGCTTCTCGACCGCACCGCTGACGAGTTCATCGCCAAGCGAGCCGGGGCGGACCGTTGGGTCGTGAAACCGTTTACCGCCCAGGCATTCCGCGCTGCAATGGGCTGATATGCCGTGAACGTTGCCCTATGGATCGTTCTGGCGCTTTGTCTGTTGGCGTCAGGTTTTCTTTCCGGATCAGAGACCGCTATCACGGCCATTCCTCGCGAGCGGATCATGCGACTGCAGGGACACCGCGGCGAACGACTGGCCCGGCTTGCCACCCACCCGGAAAGGACGATCGGAACGATCCTGATCGCCAACAACTTCGTGAACATCCTGGCGGCGTCCATCGCCACCATCCTGGCCGTGGACCTCACCGACGAAACCATCGGACCCGTGGTAGCAACATTCGTGCTGACCGGCGTCGTTCTCGTCGTTGGAGAAATCACTCCGAAAACCCTGGCCTCTAGATATCCGGAGGAGTACGGTCTCGCCGTCGCCACGGGCTTGACCGCTATCTCAACCTTGCTCAACCCGATATCGCGCGTGTTCCGCTGGATCTCAAACCGGCTGCTTCTTCTGTTCGGGATCGGCGACGATCAGGATCGATCCGTCACCGAAGAAGACGTCAAGGCGTTGACTGCACTCGGCGAGCAAGCCGGCGAAATCGATCAGGCTGAGCGCGAGATCATCGAGGCACTCTTCGCCGCCACCGACCGACTCGTACGTGAGGTAATGACACCCCGGGTCGATATCGAAACCATCGACCTACCCATTGACGAAGCCAAGATTCGCGCCGCCGTATCGAGCACCGCTCATTCACGGTATCCGGTGGTGGCTCCCGGCCGCGGCCTCGACGAGTT
>JAGXFS010000045.1 GCA_024637275.1 Acidimicrobiia bacterium | reverse complement strand
CGCATGAAGCGACCCGATCCCATTTCCGGTCCCGGCCAGTGCGGTGAGTCCGGCTCCGGCGAGATAGGTGCCCGGCCCCGGGCCGCGATCGACGGCCCCAACGGATTCCAAAGTCGCCAGAAGACGCCGGGCGGTACTCTTCGGCAAGCCCACTTGAATGGCGAGATCTCCCAGCGCAACCGGTTCGCTCGCCAGCGCCAAGGCTCGCACCAACGCGAAGGCACGGACGACAGACTGAACATTTTCTGCCACTTCTACCTCCTCGAACCAATCAATCGGATACAGTGATAAACCATTATACGGACCGTTCCACAATACGGAATACCTAACTAAGACGGATCTAGTTGAAGTTGAAAGGGGCAACAACCATGCGACCAGCCGGGAAGGTCATCCTCACCTGCGCGACAAGCGGCAGCTCACACACCCCGACCATGAACTCAGATCTACCCGTAACCGTCGAGGACATGATCGACGACGCCGTAGCGGCGGCGGCGGCTGGAGCGGGCGTGATTCACCTTCATGCCCGCAACCCCGAGGACGGAAGTCCGTCCGCAGACGTCGGGCTCTTTCGGGAGTACTGCTCGGGTATCAAAGACCGCAGCGACGCAGTCATCTCGATCACGACCGGTGGAGCAACCGGCCAGACCATTGAACAACGACTCAACGTGATCAAACAACTCCGTCCAGAACTGGCTACGTGCAATCTCGGCACCATGAACTACGGACTGTTCCAGATGATTCCCAAGTATGAAGGACGCTGGAAGTACGACTGGGAGGAACCGTTCCTCGAGTCGACCCGCTCCGAGCCCTTTGTCAACCGATTCTCAGATATCGAGTACATGCTCAAAGTGCTCGCCCCCGAAACCGGGTGCCGGTTCGAGTTCGAGGCCTACGACATCGGGCACCTCTACACCCTCGCCCACTACGCCGACCAGGGACTGGTCGACAGTCCGATCTTCGTTCAGTTTGTGATCGGTACGCTTGGCGGCATCGGCGCCGACGTTGAGAACGTCTTCCATATGAAAGAGGTTGCCGTTCGCCTGTTCGGAGATGACATCGAATGGGGCGTACTCGGCGGCGGACGTGCCCAGTTCGATCTCATAACCACCTCGGCAACGCTCGGAGGAAATGTGCGGGTCGGCATGGAGGACTCGATATACCTGCGGAAGGGCAAGCTGGCCGAGTCGAATGCCGAGCAGGTCGAGAAGATCGTGCGGATCCTCGACGAACTCTCCCGCGAAGTTCTGAACCCTGACGAAACGCGAGAGATCCTCGGTCTCAAGGGTTCCAGTCAGGTCAACTTCTAGTGGAGCAGCGGGTATTCGACGGTCCCTTCGGAGTGGTTGGCGGTGGCGTCATCGGCTCTGGTTGGGCGGCCCGTGCCCTGGGGCGCGGCTATGACGTGGTCGCTTTCGACCCGGCCCCGGGAGCCGGGGAGCGGATGGCGTCCGCAGTTGAACGGGCCTGGCCGGCATTGCGCAAGCTTGGTTTGTACCCGGACGCAGATCCAACGGCGATCAGGTTTGTCGACTCACCAGAAGCGGTAGGCGCCAACGCGGCCTTCGTCCAGGAAGCTGTCCCTGAGAACTTGGAACTCAAACGCCGCATCCTCGGGCAAATCGACGCCGCCGCCCCGCCGACGACGCTGATCGCGTCCTCGACCTCGGGTCTTCTCCCGTCCGAACTGCAGCGAGACCTACAACATCCGGGGCGACTGGTCGTCGGCCACCCGTTCAACCCCGTGTACATCCTCCCCCTCGTCGAGACCGTCGGCGGGCAAGCAACCTCACAAGAATCGCTGGAGACCGCTGAGGCGGTCTATCGGGATCTCGATATGTTTCCGCTCCGCGTGCGGAACGAGATTGACGGGTTCCTATCCGATCGACTCCAAGAGGCGATGTGGCGAGAAATCCTCCACCTGGTTGCCGACGGAGTGGCCACGACGGGTGAACTGGACGACGCCATCGTGTACGGTCCCGGTCTCAGATGGGCCCTTATGGGAACCAACCTGACCTACCATCTCGCTGGCGGCGAACAGGGAATGCGTCACATGCTCGAACAATTCGGGCCCGCGCTTGAATGGCCATGGACCAAGCTCGTCGCTCCCCCGCTGACCGACGAGTTGATCGACCGAATGGTGGATGGCACCCAGGATCAGGCAGCCGGCCGATCCATCACCGAACTGGAAGCACTGCGCGATGACGCGCTCGTCGCCATCATGTATGCCCTCAGGGAGTCCCGCCTTTCGTCCGGTCGGATCATCAACAGCCGGGAAGGGCGTTCGGTCGACCATGGAGCCCCGGTCCGATGGGAATCCGGCGCCGTGGTCGAATGCCCGCTGGCGCTGTACCGGGCCCGGGTCATCCCGGACTGGGTCGACTACAACAACCACATGACTGAGTCCGCCTACCTGCTCGCCTTCGGTTGGGCGAGCGACGCGTTGTTCCGGTACATCGGAATCGATGAGACGTATCGTTCGAATGGGCACTCGTTCTATACGGTCGAGAGCCATCTCGTCTACCACCAGGAAGTTTCGACTGGCGAACCGTTGCAGTTCACCACCCAGTTGCTTGGGCATGATCACAAACGTCTCCACATCTTCCACTCGATGTTTCATGCCGAGTCAGGCGAGCTGTTGTGCACCAACGAACAGATTCTCATTCACGTCGACATGAAGCTGGGCAAGAGCTCGCCAACGCTGGGCGGGCCGAAGTCGGTACTCGACGAGATCAGGTCTTCCCACGGACAAGCACTTCGGCCCGACCGCGCCGTTATGACGATCACCCACGAATAGGACCGAAATGGACTTTGCTCTCACCGACGAACAAAAGATGATTGTCGAGACCGTCGAATCGTTCGTGGCCAAGGAATTGACCCCCTACGAAGACGAAGTCGAGCGAACCGGCCAGGTCCGTCCCGAACTGGCCAGCCAGATCAAGGAGAGAGCGCTCGCCGCCGGACTCTATGCGGCGAACATGCCCGAAGAACTTGGCGGCGGGGGCCTCGATGACCTGACCCTGGCCATGGTCGAACGGGCACTCGGCCGCACCGGTTACGCCCTCCAAATGATCGTCGCCCGCCCGTCGAACATCCTGCGAGCCAGTACCGGTGACCAGATCGACAAGTACCTGGTGCCGACGATCAAAGGCGAGAAGGTCGAATGTCTTGCCATGTCGGAACCCGACGCCGGATCAGACGTTCGGGGTATGAAGTGTCGGGCGATTGCCGATGGCGACGAGTTCGTCATCACCGGCACCAAACATTTCATCAGTCATGCCGACGTCTCCGACTTCGTCATCCTCTTTGCGGCGACGGGCGAAGAGGAAACCGATCGGGGTCCCCGCAAACGAATCACCTCGTTTCTCGTCGACGTGGGCACACCCGGATTCGACGTAGCCACCGGCTACAACTCGGTCTCACATCGCGGCTATCACAACTCGGTGCTGAACTTCGACGGCTGCCGGGTGCCGGCGACCAACGTGCTTGGCGAAGTGCACCATGGATTCGATGTTGCCAACGAATGGCTCGGGGCGACCCGACTCCAGGTCGCTGCGACGTCATTGGGGCGGGCGGACCGCGCCATTGAGGTCGCTACTCAATGGGCGGCCACCCGCACCCAGTTCGGTCAGCAGATCGGCAAGTTCCAGGGCGTCTCTTTCAAGCTCGCCGACATGGCCACTCGTCGCGATGCCGCCGAGTTGTTGACCTATCGAGCTGCTTGGAAGTCGACTCAAGGCACCATGACCGACTCTGATGCCGCCATGGCCAAGCTGGTCGCCACCGAGATGCTGGCATTCGTAACCGACGAGGCGATCCAGGTGCTCGGTGGCATGGGACTGATGGACGAACTGCCACTCGAGCGGATGTGGCGCGACGCGCGCGTCGAACGAATTTGGGACGGAACGTCAGAGATTCAACGGCACATTATCTCCCGAGCCATGTTGCGCCCCCATGGCGGGTGATCGACTAACCCGCCTACTCAACCCTCGATCAATCGCGTTTGTCGGCGGGGCACGGGCGCAGCTCGCCGCCGAGCAGACCCGCAGATTCGGTTACGAGGGGGACATCTGGTGGGTTCATCCCAACTCGGACTTCCCGACGTTGGCCGATCTTCCTGCCGTTCCCGACGCCGTGTTCGTTGGGGTGGCCGCCCAACGTGCCATCGACATCGTGGAAGAGGCGAACCGACTCGGGGTCGCTGGCGCGGTCGTATACGCAGCGGAGTTCGCCGAGGCGGGCGAAGTCGGTGCCGATCGTCAAGCACGTCTCGTCGCAGCAGCCGGAGACATGCCAATCATTGGCCCCAACTGCCACGGATTTGTCGACGCCCGTTCCGGGGCGGTGCTCTGGCCAGATATTCACGGTTGCGAAAGAATTGATCGAGGTGTCGGGATCGTCACCCAGTCTGGCAACGTCGCCATTGACCTCACCATGCAACATCGGGGACTCCCGATCGCAACCACGATCACGACTGGCAATCAGGCCAACGTCTCGATCACCGACTGCCTTGAGAGCCTGATCGACGACCCCACGATTACCGCAATCGGCCTGCATATCGAGGGCCTCCGGGACAGCGTTCGTTTCGGGAAGGCAGCGATCCGCGCTCACGCCGCCGGGAAGCCGATCGTCGTCCTCAAAACCGGCTCAAGCGTGCAAGGTTCCGTCCTAGCCAACACCCATACCGCGTCTCTTTCGGGACCGGCCGACGCCCACCGAGCGCTGTTCAGGCGGTATGGCATCACCCAGGTAACCACGCCCGAAGAGCTCATCGGTGCCCTGTCCTTTCTCCACACGAATGGTCCGCTGGCAGACAAACGAACTGTTTCTTTCTCCTGTTCGGGCGGTGAAGCCCAACTTATGGCAGACCTATCAGAGGGTCTGGATATGGAGTTCCCACCATTCGGCGCTCAGAGTCGAGCGGAACTGAACCGAATTCTTGAAGGTCGGGTTGCGATCGAAAACCCTCTTGACTACCACACCTTCATTTGGGGAGACCGACAACGTTTGGAAACGTGTTTTCGCACGGGTCTCGAAGGGTTCGACATCGCCGTTCTGGTCATTGACTTTCCGGCTCCAGGTGCCGACGCCGACTGGTGGCCAACCCTCGACGCCTTCATTGGTGCGGTGGGTTCCAGCAACTGCGCTGGCGTCGTCACGTCGACTATGTCCGAGAGCCTGCCAAAGGCGGTGTGTGAGTACCTGGTCGAGCGAGGCGTTACGCCTCTCCCCGGCATGTCGATGTGTCTCCAGACCCTGAGCCGACTCCAACGCGCCTCGCCGAGCGTCGGCCAGATTCACGTTGGACCACCAGAAGTGAGAACGAGTTTTCAGCCGACTGAAGCGGAAGCCAAGTCGCGACTGTCGAACGTCGGCCTTCCCACCCCGAAGGGCCAACCAACGCCCGGAAGCGGAGTCACCGCCCTTGCCAACGAGGTCGGCTACCCGATTGTGTTGAAAGCGCAAAGCGTCAAACATCGGACCGATGCAGGTGGAGTGGCGACAGGACTAGCCGGCGAGCCCGCGGTCCGGCTGGCGCTTGACTCAATGGCACACCTCGGCGACGAGTTCCTCGTGGAGCAGATGATCGACGGTGTAATCGCCGAAGTGCTCGTCGGCATTCAGATCGACCGGCCGGTTGGATGGACCCTCACGATCGGTGCCGGCGGCGTTCTCACCGAAATCATCGCGGATGCGGTGACCATACTTCTGCCGACCTCAGGCGAGGAGATCCGAAAGGCCATCAATTCCCTGGCCATCAATGTGATCATTCAGGGGTATAGATCCCAGCCGCCAGGCGACATGAAGACGACGGTCGACACGATTCTGCGACTCGCCGAGTTCGCAGTGGCCAACCAGGCCGAAATCGAGATCAATCCACTGCTTATCTGCCAGGACGGCGTATGGATCGCTGATGTATTAATGGAGGTTTGGACGTGAATGCCGAAATCACCACCGACTGGACCGCCCCGATCATGACGATGATCATCGATCGGGGGAAGGCCAATGCGATTGATGCCGCGACCAGTCGGAAGATGGGCGCGTCATTCGAACAGTTCCGCGATGACCCGGACTACCGGGTGGCGATCGTCACCGGGGCGGGCGATCGTTTCTTCTCGGCCGGATGGGATCTCAAAGCAGCTGCCGATGGGGAAGCTTACGAAGCCGACAATGGGCCAGGCGGTTTCGGCGGATTCCCGGAGTTAGCGGACCTGCGAAAGCCGGTGATTGTTGCGGTTAACGGACTGGCAGTCGGAGGCGGATTCGAAATGGTCCTGGCTGCCGACCTGGTTGTGGCAGCAGAACATGCCGAGTTCATGTTGCCGGAGGCATTAGCGGGGATCGTGCCAGATGTCGGCCTTATCCGGCTTCCCAAGCTTTTACCCAAAGCCCTCGCTACGGAAGTACTCATGGGCACTCGCCGCCTAAGCGCTCAGGAAGCTCTCCAGTTCGGCCTCATCAACCGAGTCGTGGGGGCGGATCAACTCATGGAGGCCGCCCAAGAATTGGCGGCGACGGTCATCGCGGCCGCTCCACTGTCGGTCGCGGCCATGCTTGAAGCCATGTCTCTAGCCGAAAGCACCAGCACGCCTGACGCGTTGAGCGATCTCCGGGCCGGCAACTATCCTTTATACAAGAAGGTGCTCACGTCGGCCGATGCAGCCGAGGGTATCGCGGCATTCAACGAGAAGCGGGCCCCCCGTTGGCAGGGAAAATAGCCAGCTTCGACGACCTGCTTCCGCCGGAAACTCCGCAGCACGCCTTCGGAAACCGCGTGCTCCAGCCGCCAACCACCGCGAGAAAATGGCGGTTTCATTAACTACATCGAGCCTGCAGCGGCTAACGTCATGTCGATGGTGAGGCAGAACAACTAGCTGGAGGCGGACTACGTCTGTAGATGCTGGTTGACACTCGCCGATTCGCGATAGAGGACGCGTGAGCGGACTATGTCGCAAGCACAAAAATCGAAAGGAATCTATTGATTATGAAGGTAAAAAATTACAGAGGCCTCACCGCTCTTCTGCTGGTTCTTGCGCTCATCGCTGCAGCTTGTGGTGGCGGGACGACAGACACTGGCAGCGAGCCTGAAGCTTGTACATCCGACGCTTTCGGCTGCGTAGCCGTTGCCGCTGGCGACCCGATCAAGATCGGTTCGCTGCTGGTCATCACAGGTGTCAACTCGTCGCTCGGCCTCGACAGCCAGTACGGCGTCGAAATGGCGTTGGACTATTCCGATGGCACGTTCGATGACACCAACGGTCAGATCAAAGGCCACGATGTCGTCCTCGTTGCTGAGGATGACGGTTGCTCGGCAGAGGGTGGTACCGCTGGTGCCAACAAGCTCGCTGCCGACACGCAGATCGTTGCCGTAATCGGAACCAGCTGTTCGTCAGCTGCTCTCGGTACTGCGGACAAGATCCTCGGAGATAAGGGCGTCACGTTGCTGTCCCCGTCGAACACGGCTCCGGCCCTGACCGACGCGGCGATTCGTAACCCGTTCTACTTCCGTACCGCCCACAACGATAAGTTGCAGGGTGCGGCCGTAGCGAACTTCGCCTTCACCCAAGAGGGCCTGACGACCGCCGCGACCGTCCACGACGGTAGCCCGTACGCCGAAGGTCTGGCCAACGCGTTCGCCGAGTCGTTCACGGCTCTAGGTGGAACGGTCACCAGCCAGGACGCCATCCAGGTCGGTGACACCGACTTCTCCGGCGTACTTGCATCGATCCAGGCTGAGAGCCCACAAATGCTCTACTTCCCCATTTTCGTGGGTGAAGGCAGCCTTCTGGTGCAGCAGGCGAAGACGACGCTGGGTGACACGGTACTGCTGGCCGGTTCGGACGGCCTCTGGTCAGACGACTTCTACGCAGCCGCCAGCGACGGTGTCTACCTGTCAGGTCCCGACGTCACGGCCTTTGCCGGCGACGCCGCGCTCTACGCAGACATATTCCTGCCGCGGTACGCCGAGAAGTACGGTTCTGAGCCACTGTCGGCCTTCCACGCTCACTCGTGGGATGCAACCAATATGTTGCTCGCCGCAATTGACAAGGTAGCCATCGAAGACGGTGACACCCTTTACATCCCTCGGACGGCCCTTCGCGATGCGATCGGCGCGACGTCGGAAATGATCGGGATCACCGGTTCGATTACCTGCAACGCGACTGGTGACTGCCAGCCATCGGCCACCATTGCGGTGTTCGACGTTGTGGGTGGCGCACTCTCAGAGGCCCCGGTCTTCAGCGAAGTGTTCTCGCTCGACGGCTAAGCAACCAACCATCTAGAGGGAGGGGGCCGATCGGCCCCCTCCCTGTACACCAAACCATGGACGGAGAGAACAAATGGTGTTGGCGGCATGACGACGAGTTCAAACACAGAGAGCCGCTACCGGCTGTTCCTCGAACGTTTCCCGGTCAGGAAGTTTGTTCTTATTCTCCTGGCGATTGTTATAGCCTATGGAGCCGCCGCTGGCTCGATCGCCACTCTGCAACTCGGCCGGTTCTCGAGCGAAGTCTGGATCAACCTCTTCATTTCTGGCGTCGCACGCGGCAGCGTATATGCCATCATCGCCCTCGGGTACACCCTTGTTTACGGCATCCTGTTCATCATCAACTTCGCCCATGGCGAAGTCTTCATGGCCGGTGCGTTCACTGCCTACTTTGTGGCGGTGGGCCTCGACAGCGCAGGCATGTTGGTTTCCAGCCCGATCATCTCAATTGCATTGCTCTTTCTCGTTTCCTCAGTGGTCTCCATGGTCGTAGCAATTTTGCTCGAGCGAATCGCTTACCGCCCGTTGCGCGGAGCCCCGCGACTGGTCCCATTGATCACCGCCATCGGCGCGTCCCTGTTCTTGCAGTACACGTTCCGGGGCTTCTACGGCGCCAACGCCCGTGCCTACCCGACCATCCCCGCCATCAAGGGAACCTGGGACATACTTGGTTACGACTTCGAGAAAGTGCATGTCGTCTCGATTCTCGGAGCTGTCGCTCTCTGGCTCATGTTGTTTTGG
>JAGXFS010000044.1 GCA_024637275.1 Acidimicrobiia bacterium | reverse complement strand
GGCGATCGTCGGTGGATCCAAGCCGGCTGGATTGATGGTGATCTCGTTGCCATTGTCGGAGGTGACCATGGCCGAATTGCGGTCGGCCGAAGTGAGCACCGTGGCGATTGACGTTGCCCTCCCTGGAGTGCCATCGGTGACGGTGGACGACGTTGCGGGCGGTAAGTTGGCTACTCAGTACCTGCTCGATCGAGGTCACCGGGCCATCGGGTTTGTCGGCGATGACGATGAGCAGAGTCTCGGGTTCCGATCGTCGACCAATCGCCGGCTCGGCTACCTGCAGGCCATGGCTGATTCCGGTCTCGGGGTGCAACCTGAATACATCAAGACGGGCCCGTTCGGCCGCGAGGTGGCTCACCGGCTGACCCGCGAACTTCTCTCACTCGAAGTTCGCCCGACCGCCATATTCGCCGCCTCAGATACCCAGGCGTTCGGAGTCCTGGAGTCGGTTGCGACCCACGGACTGGCGGTTCCTGACGATGTCTCCGTGATCGGCTTCGACGACGTTGAACTCGCCCCCTATGTCGGGCTAACTTCAGTCCGCCAGCCACTATTTGAGTCGGGAAAACTCGGAGCTGACGCGTTGCTCAGCCTCCTCGAAGGGGCCGATGTCGATGACGTTCCCCTTTCGCTCACGGTCGTCGAACGGTCCACGGTCAGAGATCGGTGATGTGAGATCTGGAGCGTGGCCGAATCGCTCGTGACTGCTACATAGGACGACGGCCCCTTCTAGTGTTACCGAACCGGATCGTGATCTGCAACGTATCTAGTGACCAAAGCTTGTTAGGGAGTTGCTATGAAACGCGTCGTTGTTGTTGCTATTGCGGTTGGAGTGCTCGTCTTTGGCGGCGCTCTGGCATGGTTCTATTCGAACGGCAACGAAGCTCCCTCAACCGAGTTGACGGCTCCGCCGATTGCGACATCCTCGACAAGAGGTGCGGTTGGCGATTCCCTGCCGGTGGAAACCACATCGGCCGATCCGGCACCAGTTGCTTCGAACACCTTCACGATCGCTTCTGCGGAGTCGATGGTCAGTTTCACGCTTCAGGAAGAGCTGCGCGGGGTCGACACCACCGTGGTCGGCTCGACTGATCAGGTAGCGGGTGAGGTCCTTGTCGACTTCAACGATCCGTCCGCTTCGGTTCTCGGCGACGTGGTGGTAAATGCCCGGACGCTGACAACCGATTCGAGCAACCGGACGAGAACCGTGCGTGGTGCGATCCTCGACACCGATACCTTCGAGTTCATCACGTTCTCGCCGACATCTGTCGATGGTCTACCTACCGAGCCAACGGAGTCATTTACCTTCACCGTCACGGGCGATCTCACTATTCGAGATATCACCCAATCGGTCACTTTCGACGTTGCCGTCTCCGGTTCGGAAGAACGGCTGGAAGGTACGGCGTCGACACTGGTAAACCGGACCGATTTTGGGTTAGTGATCCCGAACGTGCCCTTCGTTGCCAACGTAAGCGAAGACGTAACGTTGACGATCGAGTTCGTAGCCCGTCCCGGCTAGGGCACGGGTACCTAGGATGTTCCGATGTCCCAGCCTTACCCTGTAACTCGCCGCATCGACCACCAGGACACCTATCACGGAATCGTGGTCTCAGACCCGTACCGCTGGCTAGAGGGCGAATCTGAGGAGATTGCGGGATGGGTAGCAGCCCAGTCCGACTTCGCTGCCTCGTACCTGGCCGATATTCCTGGTCGGTCGGCCCTGGTGAAACGCATGACCGAGGTCTGGGACTTCCCACGCTGGTCAGTACCGACGGGGCGGGCCGGCATATATGTGTTTGGCTACAACGACGGCCTCGCCGACCAACCGATTCTTTACCGTCAGGTTGGCCTTGACGGCGAGCCAGAACTGCTTCTTGATCCCAATACCTACTCGGACGATGGTGCCGTGGCGGTCACCGGTACGTACATGTCCGAGGATGGAAAGCACCTGGCGTTCAATGTGGCTGTCGGTGGCTCCGATCGTATGGATATGCATGTACTTGAAGTTGCCACCGGAGAAGAAACCGGAGACCTCATCGACGGAATGCGGTTCGGCAACGCCGAATGGAGCGCCGACGGTCTCGGCTTCTACTACCCCCGGTATCCCGACGCCGATGAGGGCCTGCCAGAGCAGACCAACATGCGGGTGTTCTATCACCGGTTGGGAACCGCCCGATCGGAAGACGCTTTGGTTTACGAACGGCCCGATCTGCCTGGACTGGGGTTTTTCCCCGAACTCACTGACGATGGCAAGTATCTGGTCCTCACCTGTTGGGATGGAACCGCCAGCCAAACCCGCCTCTACATCAAACCACTGGCCGGCGACCCGGTTGTAGGCGACCCTGACCCCTTCGGCTTTCACCGGGTGTTCGATGAATTTGATGCAGCCTATGGACTCATCCACTCGCAAGGTTCCCGGTTCTTCATTCAAACCACCAAGGATGCGCCACGTTCGAAAATCATCGCCGTCGACGTGGCAACTGGCGTGAGCGAGGAGATCGTTGCGGAAGCCGATGACCCGTTGGAGGGCTCGGGAGTGGTTGGTGGGCATCTCGTTGCGAATTATCTGCGTGACGCCTATTCGCGGCTCGCCATTTTCGACCTTGCCGGAAAGCACGTGCGCGATATTTCGCTGCCCGAGATGGGCTCGGTGGCCGAAATGGCCGGGCGCGCTGAGGATGATGACCTGTTCGTCAACTTCCAGTCGCATCTGGACCCACCGACGATCCTTCGCCATAACGTCCCTTCTGGCGAAACAACCACCTTTCATGCGGCTGAGGCCCCCTTTGACCGAGCCGGTTTTGAAACCCGCCAGGTCCTGGCGACAGCTGATGACGGAACGAAGCTCCCAATCTTCTTGACCCATCGCAAGGGGCTCGAGGGGCCTGCTCCGACGGTTATGTACGGGTACGGGGGCTTCAACATTGCCGTAACCCCAACGTTCTCACCGGCCCGGATTGCCCTGCTCGAGGCCGGGGCGGTGTTCGCTTCGACTGTGCTGCGGGGTGGATCCGAGTTCGGGGAAAACTGGCACGAGGCCGGGATGCTGACCCGCAAGCAACGGGTATTCGACGACTTCGCCCAATGTGGTGAATTCCTGATCGAATCAGGAGTGACGACGTCGGAGCAGCTGGGTATTTTCGGTGGGTCGAACGGAGGACTGCTCACCGCCGTGTCGGTGCTCCAGCGCCCGGAGCTGTTTGGGGCAGTCGTTTCGGCAGTGCCGGTTACCGACATGTTGCGTTTCCATCACTTCACAGCCGGTCGCTACTGGACCCCCGAATACGGCGACGCCGACGAGGATGCCGAACTTTTTGCCGCCATGTTGGCGTACTCACCGCTCCACAACGTTGATCCGGCCGGAGAGTATCCGCCGATTCTCATCACAACGGCCGAGTTTGATGATCGGGTCGTCCCCATGCATTCGTTCAAATGGGGGGCGGCGATGCAGGCGGTTGAATCCAACCGGTCGCCCGTGCTGATCCGCATCGAGCGGCGAGCGGGACATGGTTTGGGCAAACCTACCTCGAAGCAGATCGAAGAAGCGGCCGATATCTACGGGTTCTTCCTGCACCACCTCGGCTAACTCACGGAGCCGGGCGAGTCGAACGACGAGTCTGCCGGGCTAAAAGTTCGCCGAACTAAAAGTTCGCTTGGTACCAGACGCCGACGTAGTAGGACACTCCGGCGCCAATGGCAGCCAGGGTGAGGTTCTCCAGGCCGGCCCTAATCCAGTGCCCGCGGGTGGCCAGGGTCTTGGCGGCGCCGACTCCAAAGAGGGCGACTCCTGAGACGACAGCCGCCCACAAGAGTCCGGTGCGGGGAGTCACATCGAACATAAACGGTATGACCGACGTCATGGCCCCCGACAGGAAGAGGCCGCCGGACACGGCCATGGCGACATATGGATTGCGACGTTGTTCGTCGATGAACCCGAACTCCAACGCCATCATGATCTTCATGAGGGCTTCGTCGTCTTCGTCGTAGGCGGCGACTACCTCCTCTGCGAGTGCCCCGTTCATGCCGGTGTCAACGAACATCTCTCTGAGCTCGTCGAGTTCAAACTTGCGGTGGTGTTTGATATGTTCACGTTCGAGCGCGACTTCACCATGGAAAACTTCTTCTTGCGCCTTGGTGGCTATGTATTCGCCAACACCCATCGAGATCGAACCGGCGATGGCCCCAGCCACCCCGGTCAGCAGAACCGTCCTGGTGTCGAGTGCGCCGCCGACCACGCCCGCCACCAGCAGGAACATGGACACCAGGCCATCGTTGACGCCCAGGATGATGTCGCGCCAGTATTCGCGTGAGGCGCCGAGGTGCTCAACGTAGGGCGGGACGCCGGTCTCGGGTTGCGGTTCTTGCAGGGCCATCGCCCCGTATTCTAGAGCGGGTCGCTTGCGAGCCGAATTCGCGTCGAACAGACGGGATCGACGGCCAGGTTGCGCTGGCGACCACTGGTTCTGGGCCGGTAGCGCGGTCCGTTTCCACGGCTATCGTGAGCCTCCAGAGAAGGCAGGGTTTAGGCGTGACCTACGATCGTGACGACATCGAGAAGATCCGGCAGTCGACGTCTATCGTCGACCTGGTTCAGGCTGTCACGAGCGTCAAGAAATCCGGTCGCTCTCACAAAGCGATCTGTCCCTTTCACCAGGAAAAGACGCCTTCGATGTCGCTTGACCCTGCCCGGGGTTTCTACCACTGCTTTGGCTGTGGGGCGGGTGGCGACATTTTCAGGTTTGTGCAAGAGACTCAGGGACTCGACTTTTCAGAGGCCGTCGAAGTCCTGGCTCGTCAGGCTGGCGTCACGTTACGGATCGACCCCAAGGCCGCCCAGCGCCGGGGCGAACGCCAACGCCTCGTCGATGCGACCGACGCGGCGGTCATCTTTTACACAGAGCGGCTCAAGAAGGGAACCGACGCCGGTGGGGCACGGTCCTATCTGCGGGGGAGAGGATACGACGGCGAGGTCGTCGACCAGTTCGAGTTGGGGTTTTCGCCTGCGGATTCTCGCACGGACCTGGTCCGTCACCTGACCAAGGAAGGGTTCAAAGACAAGGATCTGATTGCCGCCG
>JAGXFS010000043.1 GCA_024637275.1 Acidimicrobiia bacterium | reverse complement strand
GCCCGCTTCTTCAAGGAGTTGCCCCAAGTTGCCAGACCACCGGCGGCGATCGTGTTCAACCGGACGCTTCCGGCCAGTTGGGAGAAAGCTGAAATACCATCGGACGCGACGCGCCCTTTGGCACGAAACCTGGCTTTGTGGGCTAGGGAGGCTCGTCGCCAGGAGACGGTCCGTGATGAGTTCGCGGCTAGATATCGAACCCCCATCATCCCGATCGCATGGAAGCCCACCGCCCCGACCGACCTGGCTTCGTTGGCTGACCTCATCAAGGACACCGGCCTCGTCAACGATCTGATCGGTTCGTAACGGTCAGATCACCGACCGTTGCCCGAATAGCTCCCGAATTTCGGCATAGAGCGCCGAGCGTGGTTCCACCCGATGGTTGTCATCGAGTCGCAGGACCTTGTGCCCATCGTTCGTCGTCATATGCAAGACGACCGGGGCCTTCCCTGGATGATTCGTCAGAACTTCCTTGAGGCGTTGCACGTTTTCAGGCGACAACAACTGAGCGGATACCTCGAGACGGACCGTTTCGTCGATCGTCAGATCGATTTCGCGCAGTGATCTCGCGTTGATTTTGACCAGGTCACCGCGATGATCAAGTGATCCGGTAACCACCACGATGGCGTCTTCACGAACGAGCGGCCCAAATTCTGCGACCGTGCGGGGAAACAACATCACTTCGACAGCGCCTTCCAAGTCCTCCAGGTCGAAAAACAACATCGGTTCACCCTTGCGGGTCATCCGACGGGTGATCGGACCGACCAGTCCCCCGATGGTCACCGTCGCTTTATCGCTCATGTCCATCAGTCCGCTGATGGACGCCGAAGACGCCGATCGGATGGCCGACTCGACGCCGAGGAGAGGATGATCCGACACGTAGAGTCCGAGCATCTCACGTTCGAATCCGAGTTTGATCTTCTTGTCCCACTCGGCTGTTCCGATGTAGACCTCGCCTTCGATGTCGTCGCTGTCGGCGGCGGCGAACAAGCTGAATTGGCCGACATCCTCGTTTCGGCGTCGCTCCAGGGTGCTGGTCAGGATGTCGTCGTAGACGAGAAAGAGACTCTTCCGTCCATGCCCGAGCACATCAAAAGCTCCCGCTTTGATGAGCGACTCAATGGTCCGCTTGTTGAGCGCGAGCGGATCGACCCGGTTGACGAAATCCGAAAAATCCTCGAACGGTCCGCCCTTGGTTCTGGCTTCGACGATCTTCTCGACGACTCCCTCACCGACGTTTCGAACCGCCGACATTCCGAACCGAATCTTTCCGTCCCGGCTGACAAAGTCGGTCTCAGAAACGTTGACGTCGGGAACCAGCACGTCGATACCCATCGCCCGGCACTCATTCAAGTAGATGGCCGTGCGATCCTTGTCACGCTTGGTCGACGTGAGGAGCGCCGCCATATATTCGGCAGGAAAATGAGCTTTCAAGTACGCGGTTTGGTAGGCGATAAGGGCATAGGCAGCGGAATGAGACTTGTTGAACCCGTAGCCTGCAAAGGGTTCGATCGCGTCCCACAGATCAGCACCAAGTTGCGGCGGATGTCCCTGGGAAACGCAACCATCCACAAACTTCTGTTTCTCGGCGTCCATGACGGATTTGATCTTCTTGCCCATCGCCTTGCGAAGCTTGTCCGCGTCGGCCATGTCATATCCGGCGATTTCCTGGGCCACCTGCATGACCTGCTCTTGATAAACGATGATCCCGTAGGTGTTTGCAAGGAACTTTTCGGTGGCCGGATGTGGATACTCGACCGGTTCACGGCCGTTCTTTCGGTCGGCGTAGGCGTAGTGCATCTTCATGCCCATGGGACCGGGTCGGAACAAAGCATTCACCGCGATGATGTGGTCGAACGTGTCTGGCTCCAACGATCGGATCAAGGCCCGCATCGGTGTTCCTTCAAGCTGAAACACGCCAATGGTGTCGGCGGCGCGCAACAACTCAAACGTTTTCGCGTCCTCGAGCGGTACGTGGTCGATATCGGGCGGATCTTCACCCGATTTGCGGATCAACTCAAGGCACCGCTCGATGGTCGACAGGTTCCGAAGCCCCAGGAAGTCCATTTTCATGAGTCCGAGGGCTTCAACGACCTGCCACTCATACTGAGTGACAATTTCGTTGTCTTCGCCTTTACGCTGAACCGGGAGTAGCTCCGAGACTGGCTGGGGCGAAATCACTACAGCGGCGGCGTGGATCGAATCCTGGCGACGCAGGCCTTCCAGTCCCCTGGCGGTATCGACGACACGTCGCACATCCGGATCTGATTCATACGCGGTCCGCAGTTCTGCGGAGTTGCTGAACCATTCCTTCTGATCCTGGTCAGCATCAGCACCTGGAGGTTTCAGCACGTTGTCGAGCGTTGCTTCATTGCCGAGGATCGCTTGGGGCATCATCTTGGCGACCTTGTCCCCAACCGCATACGGCAGGCCGAGGACCCTTGCCGAATCACGAATCGCTTGCCGACCCTTAATCGTCGAGAACGTGATGATTTGAGCGACGTGATCAGATCCATACTTCTCAGCGCTGTATTTGATCATCTGGCCGCGATATCGCTCATCGAAGTCCATGTCGATATCGGGCATCTCGCGGCGACCGGGGTTGAGGAACCGTTCAAAAATGAGGCCGTACTTGAGGGGATCGAGGTCCGTGATCCGCAGGGCATAGGAAACGATCGAACCGGCCGCCGATCCTCGCCCTGGTCCAGTCCGGATGCCCTGGTCTTTGGCATATTTGATGATGTCCCAAACGATCAAG
Source organism: Acidimicrobiia bacterium (assembly GCA_024637275.1). Lineage (GTDB taxonomy): Bacteria > Actinomycetota > Acidimicrobiia > Spongiisociales > JAENVV01 > JAENVV01. The sequence goes on along the minus strand of JAGXFS010000043.1, from coordinate 9,077 downwards.
AAGTAGGCGGGAAAGCCCATATCGCTGATGATCCGCAGCTCGTGTTCGATTCGGTCGACTACCTCATCGTCGAGCATCGCCCCATACCGCTGCTTGGCTCCTTCGAACACCAACTCCCGGAGGTACGACTCGACGTCGTAGCCGTCTGGAACCGGGAACGAGGGCAGCAAGATCTTCCCGAATTCGAGTGTGACATCGGCCCGATCAGCGATGTCCAGGGTTGTGTCACACGCTCCCGGGTAGAGATCGTCGGGGAAGAGTGCCCGCATTTCTTGGGCCGATTTCAAGTACAGGCCGGTCCCTTCAAACCGAAAACGATTCGGGTCGTCAACAGTTGAGCCGGTCTGGATACAGAGGAGAACGTCATGGGCCTCGGCATCGGCCGCCGAAATGTAGTGCGCGTCGTTAGCGGCGAGAAGCGGCGCACCAATCCGCCGAGAAATGTCAACCAGGTCCGGCAAGATTCTTCGTTGGGCTTCGATGCCATGGTCGGCGATCTCGATGAAGAAGTTGTCCTTACCGAAAATGTCCTGGTATCGAGCGGCGGCGGCGAGCGCTCCATCGAAGTCCCTGGCAGCGTTCCGGTTGCCTTCTTCCCGCGACGCGTCCGGCGCCAGTCGGGAAGCTACTTCTCCGCCAAGACATCCGGATGTAGCGATTACGCCCTCGGAATACTTGGCGAGGAGATCGAAATCCATGCGCGGCTTGTAGTAGAAGCCGTCGAGATAGCTAGCCGATACCATCTTCATGAGGTTCTGATACCCGACCTGGGTTTCTGCCAGAAGAGTGGAGTGGTAACGCTGATTCTCTGCCCGGCCGGGCCGGTCAAATCGGCTGCCAGGAGTTATGTACGCCTCAACCCCGATAATCGGCTTAACGCCCTCGGCGGTGGCAGCACGGTAGAAATCCCCGACGCCGTACATAACCCCGTGATCGGTGATCGCAATGGCAGGCTGATTGTCTTCAACGGAGACCCGAACCATGTCTTTAACGCGCGCCGCCCCGTCGAGCATCGAGAACTCAGAGTGAACGTGAAGATGAGCAAAGCCGTCCCGGGCCACCCTAGATCGACCTCCGAAGGTGAATTACAGCGGTGTGGTTCGACGTTACCAGACTGACGCCGCGATGAAAGCGAGGATGAGGATCGCTGGCACGATTGCAAAGGCCGTTCGTTTCACCCGGTCGGTAATCCCGAAGGTATCCCAGCCGGCCGCGACCAGAAGCCCACCAACCAATCCCCCCAGGTGACCCTGCCAGGAGATGAATCCTCCCAGCGCAATGGGCAGGATGATCCCAAGCCCCACCAGCCAGATGACCAACTGCCAGCCCTGACGCCCCTGAGGCGTCCGGCGGGCAGGCCACCACTGCCAGAACAGGTACCCGGCAATTCCGTATATCGCTCCGGATGCTCCGATCTGAGCGAACCCGGGACCACCCAGCAAATACCCGCCAACCCCACCGGTCACCGCCGCGAAAAGATACAAGCCAAGGAACGGACCCGTTCCCAGCCGGGCCTCGACCCGGGGACCGAGCACATAGAGCGCGTACCCGTTGAAGCCGATGTGCCAGAGATCGAAATGAATGAATGCCGACGAGAGGAGCGTCCACCAGGTTCCGTCATTGGTGATCGAGGAGTTAACCTGAACAAACGGAAATACGAACTCGGCGCCCCCTGGGAGCCACTGCAACACATACACCGCGATGTTGATGGCAAGCAACGCTTTTGTCACCGGTCCCAGCGCGGCCATTCCGGCACCGCGGCTAACCCGGGTCGTGCCGATCTCCTTGTGACAGTCGAGGCATCGCTGGCCGACCACCGCATCTACCGAACAGTCGGGGCAGATCGGCTTGCCACAGTTTGAGCATGCCAGTCCGGTCTCACGATCGGGGTGCCGATAACAGTGCTGCAGGCCTTGAGTCATTGCTGGACAAACCTAGCCGCAAAGACGGATTAGCCAACAGTCACCGGCGGTTAGCCTACGGTGATGATTGGAATACTGACAGCAGGCGGCGACTGTCCGGGACTCAACGCGGTTATACGCGCCGTTGTGCATAGAGCCCACCAGGCGGGCACTTCATGCATCGGCATCCGGTATGGCTGGAAGGGGTTGATGGAAGACATCACAGTCCCTCTGGACCGCGAGATCGTTGACGAAATCATGGGGCTCGGCGGAACCATCCTCGGAACATCGCGCCAGGACCCCTACGTCCATGGCAACGGTTTGGCCTCGCTCACCGACACAATGAATGCCCACCAAATCGAACAGGTCGTAGTCATCGGCGGCGAGGGCACGTTGGCCTCGGCCCTCCGACTCTCCGAGGAGGGACTCCCGGTCATCGGGGTCCCCAAAACCATCGATAACGACATCGCCGCCACCGACGTCACGTTTGGCTTTCATACGGCCGTTCAGATCGCTACCGACGCCATCGATCGATTGACGACGACTGCGGAGTCTCACGATCGGGTGATCCTCGTCGAGGTGATGGGACGCCATGCCGGTTGGATCGCGGCGTATGCAGGAATTGCGGCCGGGGCCGACGCCATCCTGGTGCCAGAAATCACCTTCGAAATGGCCGAACTCGCCAAGCTGCTGAAGCGACGCCGAGCACGAGGCAAAAACTATTCAATAGTCGTCGTGGCCGAAGGAGCCCCCCTCCCGGTGGGCCTCGAACGTCCGGTCACCCAACTCGACGCCTACGGGTTTGAGCGGCTTGGAGGGATCGCCAACGTTTTGGCACCTGCCATCGAAGAATTGTCTGGTTTCGAAACGCGAGTAACTGTCCTCGGCCACGTCCAACGCGGTGGCACCCCAACCGCATACGACCGGATCCTCGCCACCAGATTCGGGGTTGCGGCGGCCGATCTGGCGGTCGCCGGCGAGGCAGGGGTCATGGTCGCTCTACGGGGAGACGCCATCGTCCCGGTGCCACTCGAAGAAGCGTGTGCTCGGGTCCGCCTCCTGGACCCGGATATCTATGAGGTCGCACAAACGTTCTTCGGGTAGGAGAGCCCCTAGTCCGTCAGCTGGTTCAGAACCGCCTGGAGATCTGGGGCCAACGGGGCGTCGATCGCCAGAGCTTCACCGGTGAAAGGATGCACGAACTCGAGCCGGTGGGCATGCAAGAACATTCTCGGACAGCCAACCGGGTCGGGACCCGAGCGGTACAGGCTATCCCCGACGACCGCATGGTCGATCGCCGCCATGTGGACCCGGATTTGGTGGGTTCGTCCGGTTTCGAGCTGAACCTCCACGAGCGAAACGTTGGACGATGGCCATTCGGCGACGCGTCGATAGTGGGTTCGGGCGAACTTTCCATCGACCAACACCGCCATCTTTGTCGCAGCCCCCGGATCCCGACCGATCGGGGCGTCGATGGTGCCGCGTTCAATGGGAAAAAGGCCGCCGACGAGGGTCGTGTAGTGACGGTGCACTTCCCGGGTCTTGATCTGCTTACTCAGCGCTGCATGGGCCCGATTCGTCAGAGCCACCATCATCGCCCCGCTCGTGTCCCGGTCAAGACGATGAACGATCCCCCAACGAGGGTTTTCACCGACCCCCACGATGGCGGGATAACGGGCGACGAGTCCGTTCACGAGCGTGCCCGCCCGATTTCCTGCCCCCCGGTGGACCACCAAGCCGGGCGGCTTGTTGATCACCGCGAGATCAGCGTCATCGTAAAGAACCTCGAATTCGACAGTCGAGTCAGGAACCACCGTGTCATCGGCCGCGTTGATTGGCATCCTCAGCTCGTCACCTGCCGACACCCGGTCAGCCGGCTGGACCGGTTTCCCCCCGAGCGTTACCAACCCGTCGTCGACGAAGGCCCTGGCAATAGATCGCGGGACTTTCGCCAGCACGGCAATCACCCGATCGGCCCGCTGTCGGTCCAACCCGGGGGGCACGATCACAGACCGGAACTCTGCATCACCCGACTGTGGCTGCTCAGCGTCCATCGACCCGCCAAGCGATCCAGATCAACAGCGCCGCACCGACGGTGATCGCCGAGTCGGCAATGTTGAAGTTCGGGAAGTTTGGAAGCCGGATCCAATCGACGACATAGCCCGCCAGAAACTCGTCGCTGTTGGTAATTCGATCTACGAGGTTCCCGGCTGCTCCGCCGCCGACTAGCGCCAGCCCGACTACCTCGATGGTCCTCGTCGCCTGGCTCACCGCGTACGCCACGACGCCTACTGCGCCAACTGCTGCCAGACCCAGCACGACACCCGCCCCCGACCCTCGCAAGAACCCAAAGGCTGCGCCGGTATTCTCGGCGTATTCCCACGACAAAAGATTTGGAATGACGGTTCGGGGCGCGCCAATCAAGCTTGTCCGTGCCCAATACTTCGTCAACTGGTCTGCCAGCACGACCGTCAGAGCAATCAGCCCTGCCGTCCGACGGTTCACGAGCGTTTTGAGGCGCAGCTCACACACTCTGTGGCGTGGGGAAGGATCTCGAGGCGTTCCAGCGGTATCGGAGCCCCACAGCTCTCACAGATCCCGTATTTGCCCTCCCTGAGGCGAGTCAACGCATACTGCGTCTTGGACAAGAGGTTCTGGAGGTTGCGATCAACCGAGCGATCTTTCTCATATTCAAACGTCATTGAGCCCCCCTCAGCAGTGGTGGGGTCAGGCATCCGCTCGGACGAGGTCTCCGATATTCTCGACTCTTCACGCTCGCGCACGTGCGTGTCGATGAGGTTAGATAGGCGAGCCTGTTCGGCTTCGAGCTTGGCTTGAAAACGCTTGATTGTGTTCGTTGCTAATTCGCGGCTCATAGTCAACCTTCTGGCGTGGTCAGCAAAATTAGCACGCTGCACGGTTGAGGTGGTCGCTCCCGACAGCCGCCTCAATTCAGCCATTTTGCTCGGCGGGCTAAAACCCCGCACGAGGTACCCGACGAGCCGGGTACCATTTCATGCACATGAACGACCCAAAACCGTTTCGCAGGATCGACAACCGACCCAACTTCCCGGACCTCGAGCAGGAGATTCTCCGGCTGTGGGACGAAACGGACGCCTTCGCCCAATCGGTGGAGTTACGGCCCGCCTCGAACGAATACACTTTCTACGACGGCCCTCCCTTCCCCACGGGCAGCCCCCACTACGGAAACCTGCTGGCCGGAGTAATCAAGGACATGGTGCCGAGATATTGGACGATGCGCGGGTATCGCGTTGAACGCCGCTTCGGTTGGGATACCCATGGACTGCCGATCGAAATGGAAGTCGAAAAGCGCATCGGCGTGTCCGGGCCGCGAGCCATCGCCGAATACGGAGTCGACAAGTACAACGAGGCCTGCCGAGCCGAGGTCCAAACCAACACCGAGAACTGGGAGCGCATCACCAAACGAATCGGCCGTTGGATCGATTTCGAGAACGACTACAAGACGATGGACCTCGACTTCATGGAGTCGGTCTGGTGGGTGTTTCGTCAACTCTGGGACAAGGGCCTCGTGTACCAGGCGTTCAAGGTGCTCCCCTACTCAATCGGAGCCACCACGCCGCTTTCCAATTTTGAAGCCAACCTCGACTACCGCGATGTCGACGATCCCTCTATCACGGTCCGCCTCGAGGTGCTGGCCGAGCACGGGCCGGCCGCGGCGGGCGATTGGCTCCTCATCTGGACGACCACTCCCTGGACTCTTCCATCGAACCTGGCGGTTGCAGTTTCAGAAAACGTTGAATACTCCGCCGTAGTGGACGACGAGGGCCGCCGTCAATGGATGGCCTCGGATCGAGTTTCGACGCTGTTTGGGGAAGATGCGGTTGTGAGCGAAACTGCCTCCGGCTCCGAGCTGCTTGGCATCTCATATCGGCCTCCGTTTGATTATTTCGGCGAGGAACGCGATCGTGGGGCTTTCCGGGTGATCGTTTCGGACGAGGTCACCATGGATGAGGGCACCGGCCTGGTCCATATGGCCCCTGCGTTTGGTGAAGCTGACTTTTTTGCCCTGCAGAACGCCGGTTTGGACGTGCTGGTGGATCCGGTCGACGCTGAAGGCCGCTTTACCGAGGCGACCCCGGACGTGGCTGGCATGCAGGTGAAAGACGCGGATCGGGTGCTGATCAAGCTGCTTAAGACTGCTGGCCTGCTCGTCGACCAACGAACCATCAACCATTCGTACCCGTTCTGCTGGCGTACCGGAACGCCGTTGATCTACAAGGCGATCCCAACCTGGTTCGTTGCGGTTGAGCAGATCAAAGATCGTATGGTCGAACTCAACAAGACCATTCACTGGGTCCCCGATCACATCGGGACCAAGCGGTTCGGAAACTGGCTCGAGGGCGCCAGGGACTGGGCAATCAGCCGGAATCGCTACTGGGGTAGCGCCATTCCAGTCTGGGAGTGCGACGCGGGCGGCCATCAGGTTTGTGTCGGATCGGTCGAGGAGCTGTTCGAACTCTCAGGCGTCCGACTCGACGACATACACAAACACTTTGTCGATGAGGTCTCGTTCGCATGCGCCGAGTGCGAGGGAACCATGCGACGTATTCCCGAGGTACTGGACTGCTGGTTCGAGTCAGGCTCGATGCCGTTTGCGCAGATTCACTATCCATTCGAGAACCAGGAACGTTTTGCGAACCGGTTCCCCGCCGATTTCATTGCCGAAGGCATCGACCAAACCCGCGGTTGGTTCTATACGCTGGTCGTCTTGTCGGTGGCACTTCAGGACGAGGTGCCGTTCAAGAACTGCGTCGTTAATGGCCACATCCTCGCCGAAGATGGCCGCAAGATGTCCAAGAGCCTAAAGAACTACGAAGATCCGGATGTCCTGCTTGATAAGTTCGGAGCGGACGCGCTGCGGACGTATCTCATCGACTCCCCGGTTCTGCGGGGCGAGCCGATGCGGTTCACCGAAGCTGGGATTCGCGATGTCGTTCGTTCGGTCATGATCCCGTTGTGGAACGCCTATTCGTTCTTCACAACCTATGCCGAGGCCGACGACATCACCATGGCCGATCTTGCCAACGCGCCTCAACCCGATGACCGATCTGAGATCGACCGGTGGATTCTCTCAACCCTGCAAACGCTGATCGCCAATGTGAACGAACAAATGGAGGGCTACTACCTCTACGCCGTTATCAAGCCGACGCTGGCCTTCATCGACGACCTCACCAACTGGTACATCCGGCGATCGCGTCGTCGATTCTGGCGGGCCAAGAGCGACGACGATGCCGACAAGTTGGCGGCGTTCGCAACGTTGTACGAAGTGCTCACCACCTTCGCCAAGGTTCTGGCGCCCGTGCTGCCATTCATCACCGAACAGATCTACCAGGGCCTCGTGGCCGAACATCAACCAGATGCGCCCGTGAGCGTCCATCACTGCGACTTCCCGATGACCGATGATCGCCTCGTAGATGCACGCCTCGAGGCCGACATGGAGTCTGTGCGGGCGGCGGTGCGCCTCGGCCACAATTTACGCAAGCAGGCGAACCTGCGGGTTCGCCAGCCGCTACGGAGCGTCACGGTGGTGACCCACGACGACTCGGTAGCCGCGGCCGTAGTTGCTCATACCGACCTCCTGATCGAAGAACTAAATGTGAAGGAGGTCCTCACCTCGCGGGATGAACAGTCGCTGGTGGGCCTATCCGCCAAAGCTGACTTCAAAACGCTCGGGCCCAGGTTCGGCCGACGCATGAAAGAGATTGCCGACCAGATCGCCCAACTGGATCACGATCAGGTCGTCGCACTGCGAGGAGGCGAGTCGGTCGAGGTCAGCGGCGAAACCATCACGGTGGATGACGTACTCATCGATCGAACGCCCCTCCCGGGTGTCGTCGTCGCCAACGAAGGCCCGATCTCGGTTGCTCTCGATACCGAAATAAACCAGGAGCTGCTTGCGGAGGGCCTTGCCAGAGAGCTTGTGTCGGTTATCCAGGGAATGCGCCGCGATCAGGACCTGGCGGTAACCGACCGTATCAGGGTGGTGTGGCAATCCAACGACCACGAGGTGTCCGGGGCCATTGCCGCCTATGCAGATCTCATCAGTTCCGAGGTGTTGGCCGTCGACCTGCGTCAGGAAGTCGACCTCGCCGCTCCGACCATCAACGTGGACGGACGGTCGGCCCGGTTGGAGATCTCCGAAGAACGCTAAGCGTCGCGCTCCCACGGGCGCCGACGAGGGGCCGGCTCAGATTCATGTTCCTCCGAGTCGGGAACGTCGGCCGCCCACTCGGTATCCGTGGAATCGTCATCGGACCAGGCGTCTGCTTCGGGAACCGTTGGCACGTCGCCGGTGGCGAATACACCCCCCGAATCCATTCCGCGGCCAGGGAGAGGCTCGTTCGGTGAGGTAAGCCATCCGCCCGAAGAGGGGGCAAATGTCGAACGATCGGGTTCTGCCCGATGCGTCCCAAAACGCGGGACCTCTTCGGTCGGCATCGTCTCGGGGGTTTCGTCCCAGTCTTCAGCAATATCGTCTTGACCAATGTCGTCTTGACCGATCTCGTCGGACGGCGGAGCCGAGAGGTCCTCGATGGGAGATTCTTCCGACTCGAGGTCTGAATCCGTGAACTCGTCCTGAGCTTCGAAGGGAGCGGGTTCACTCGCGAAGAAAGGCACGTCACCTTCGTCGGCGCGACTGCGGTCGGACATCGTTGGCTCCGTGGCAGATGCAAAAGGCGGGATGTGTTCAGCGACTTCTTCAGCCGAACTCAACTCAGCGACTCGAGCCGACAGTGAAGATGGCGCTGAGGCAGCTGGCGGCGACGCCGCCTCGAATTGCGCATCAAGCTGCTCAAGCTCAGGCAACACGCCCTGGGCAAGGTTGCGCATCTGGTTTTTGAGCGACGCAACCGTAGACCTCAATGAGATCAGCTCACTTTCTAGCTGGTCTCGTTCGCGGACCTGATCGGCCGAAATCTCAACGGCTTTGGTACTCGCCTCGGCAAGCATCTCGGAGGCTTGTGTGTTGGCTTCCGATACGACTCGATCTCTCTCGACCTGAGCCTCGGCCACGATTTCATCGGCGGTGCGCTGAGCGACCACAAAGGCCCGCCGCATGGCTTCTTCGGTTTCACGGTTCGCCTGGAGTTGCTCTTCAAGCACCGAAACCCGTTCGTCAGCGTCCCGTAGGCG
>JAGXFS010000042.1 GCA_024637275.1 Acidimicrobiia bacterium | reverse complement strand
TGATGGTGCTTGGTGAGTCAGTAACCCTTGGCATGCGGGCCCTGACATGGTCAGCGCAAAAACAGGCAGGCGAGGAAGAAGAAGAGCTCTCCAAGTGGCAGCTCGTCGGCTCGATGTCTTTGGCCGTGATCTTCTTTGCGGCCGTTTTTATCCTCGGCCCGGCAGCCGCAGCCGACTGGATGGCGGGCGAGAGCCGATTGCTGTTTGGTGTCTACGAAGGGGTGATCAGGCTCGCCGTTTTCGTTGGCTACATATGGTTGATCGGCCGCATGGAAGACATCAAGCGGGTTTTTCAGTATCACGGTGCCGAACACAAGACCATTCATGCCTACGAGGCAGGCGACCCCCTATCGGTTGTGAATATCCAGAAATATCGTCCCGAGCATCCCCGCTGTGGCACCAACTTCTTGTTGATAGTCCTGCTCCTCGCCATCACCGTTTTCACGATCATCGGGAAAGGCCCCGTGTGGTGGCTGATCACCAGCCGGCTTGTCTTCATTCCGATCATCGCAGGCGTCGCCTACGAAATCCTCCGCTACGCCGGACTCAGTGCCGACTCCAAGCTTGGTAAAGCGTTGGCCGTCCCTGGGCTGTGGCTCCAGCGGCTCACAACGGGCCAGCCAGACGACAGCCAGGTCGAAGTCGCCGTCGCAAGCCTGGTGGCAGCACTCGACGATGCCTCCGTCGACGCGCTGTACGCACGAGGAGAAGTTGCTGTTGCGAGGTCGGTAACCAATCCGACGGCAGCCACCGAGGAGGAGTGATCATGGACGAGACGCTTCAGTCCCGGCTCGAGGACATCGAGAGGACCTTCGGTGAGGTCGAAAGTGACATGCTCGACCCGAACATTCATGACGAACCCAACGTCTATGCCGATCTGAGTCGACGCCACAGCGAGCTCAAGGCGATCGTTGAAGACTTTCTCCTGTGGAAGCAAGCGATCAGCGACTCCGAAGAAGCCGCCGAACTCGCCGCCGTCGAGGATGATCCCGAGATGAAGGCGGAGTTTGCCAAGATGGCCGACGAGCGCTCGGCAGCAGCAGATCGGCTGGTCGAAGACTTGAGGTTTGGTCTCGTCCCCAAAGACCCGGACGATACAAAAGACGTGATCCTCGAGATCCGAGCGGGGGTCGGAGGCGACGAAGCGGGCATCTGGGCCGGCGACCTGATGCGCATGTACCAGCGGTTCGCTGAGCGGCACAACTTGCGGATGGAGCCCCTGTCGACGTCCGACGCCGAGGCAGGCGGGTACAAAGAGATTTCGGTAGCTGTGAAGGGTAAAGGTGCGTTTGGGCAGCTCAAGTACGAGGCTGGCGTGCATCGTGTTCAGCGGGTTCCCAAGACCGAGTCGCAAGGTCGGGTCCACACGTCGACGGCGACGGTGGCGGTCCTTCCCGAAGCCGAGGAGGTGGAGCTCGAACTCGATATGAATGACGTACGGGTCGATGTCTACCGTTCGTCGGGTCCGGGCGGGCAGTCGGTCAACACGACAGACTCGGCCGTCCGTCTCACGCACGAACCGACCGGTCTGGTGGTCTCGTGCCAGGACGAGAAGTCCCAACTACAGAACAAGGAAAAAGCGTTCCGCATCCTCCGAGCCCGCCTGTATGAAGCCGAGAGGGAACGCCAGGCTGCCGAGTATTCCGAGCATCGTCGGTCTCAGGTGGGCACCGGCAACCGGTCCGAGAAGATCCGCACGTACAACTACAAGGACAACAGGGTCACTGACCATCGGATCGGCCTCACGATCAAACAACTCGGGTCAATCCTCGACGGCGACCTTGATGAATTTGTCACCCAGCTCCAGACCGAGGAGATGGCTAGTCGACTCGCCGAAGGCGAATGATGCGCAAAACCCTGGCACTGTTCTTGGTGATCGGCCTCGCCGCCTGCACTCCCGGAGGCGAACGTGATGTTGACCGATCCCAGCTCGGCCCGAAGGCAACTGCCGGAGCAGTCTCAATATTGTATCCACCCGAGAGTGTTGCGCTGGAAATCGAACCTGCGGCGCTGGTTGCGGCATGGGATGAGCGGTTCACCAACGAGTTAGGAACAGCCCAAGCGGTCGCCACGAACAGTCGGATTGACGCGGGAACGGTTACGGATCCGATTTCCCTGGAGGCGGTTGTTTCGTCCAGTTCGCTGATGGTCGTGCAGCTAGCCCTCGTCGACGGAGCAGGCGACGACGATCAAGCCCGGTCGACATCTGCCGTACGTAGTTTTCTCGAGCTCGTTCTCATGGATAATTCAGCGGATGTTTCCGCCGCATTTGTTGGCCTGGGTTTCGGCGAAGCAGGCTCCTTGTTCGCGCTCAGCGAGAACGAAACCCGGGTCGGATCGGTCACCTTCTATCGAGCTTCGAATGAAGACACGATCCTCATCGGGGCGGTTGGGTCACCATGACAACTCGCGACATCATGGCGGCAGGCCGATTGCCCCGAAACGAATCCGAACGTCTCCTGATGAAGGTCACCGGTCGAACCCGGGCGGAAGTGGTCGCGGGCGTTCCGATCGACGACGAGCTGGCGGTGGCCTATTCCACCCTGTGCAGGCGCCGGCTGGCTGGTGAGCCGCTCCAGTACATCGAAGGGTCGATTCCTTTCGCGCTGTGCGAAATCGCCGTGGATCGTCGAGTGCTCATTCCCCGACCGGAAACGGAGTATCTATGGGAGCTCGCCTGCACGCTTCCAGACGAGGCACCGTCGCTGATTGTCGATTTGTGCACGGGAAGCGGAGCGCTCGCGATTGGCTTGGCGGCCATCTATCCCGATGCAGACGTTGTGGCCACCGACGTTTCAGAAGATGCCGTGAACCTGGCAGCTGACAATGCCGAGGCCAACGGCCAGTCAATCCGGGTCTTTGTTGGCGACCTTTTTGAGGCCCTCCCCGATGAGCTTGCCGGGCGGATTGATCTCCTCGTAGCAAACCCTCCGTACGTTTCAACCCTCGAAATGGAAGAACTCCCTGACGAGGTTGCCGACTGGGAACCTCACCTGGCATTGGCCGCAGGGTCAGACGGATTGTCGGTACTACGCGGCCTTATCGCTGGTCTCCCCGGTTGGCTCCGGCCCGGCGGGTGGTTCTTTATTGAGGTTGGGTCCGGTCATGCGACCGCTGCGCTCGATCTGCTGCCCGATACCGTGTCCTGTCAGATCCGGCGCGATCTGACAGGGCGCGACAGGTATCTGGTCGGTCAACGTCTGTGAATATCGTAACGGTCGATCGGGCGGTGGCCCTTTTGGCCGACGGGTTGATCGTCGGAGTTCCCACGGACACGGTGTACGGGCTCGCTGTTGACCCGGCGAACCGTGGCGCCGTCGAGCGTTTGTTCTCTCTGAAGTCACGGTCGGCCGCTAAACCGATCGGCTTGCTCGCCCATGACGTCACGGCTCTTTCCGGCTGGGCTGACCTGCCTGATCAGTCGGCAGACCTGCTGGTTGCTCACTGGCCGGGAGCGTTCACGGTCGTCTGCGCCGCAGGACCGTTGGTTTCGAATGGCATCGGTGACCCTGAACGTAAAACCGTTGGGGTTCGTGTACCTGACCATCCCGTAGCCCGGGCGCTGCTCGAACGCACGGGACCTTTGGCGGTTACGTCGGCAAATCGAAGCGGTGACGCCGATTGCCACTCACATGAGGCCGCTTACGCGGTGCTCGGGGACGGGGTTGCCGGCTACCTGGCCGGGGGAGCGCCGATCGGCCTCGCTTCGACGGTGGTCGATATCACCGGCGAGGAACCAGTGGTCCTTCGCCCCGGGCCCGTGGTGCTCTAGGACTGAGCGATCTCAGATCAGCTTCATCTCGTACACGTTGGTATTGCGCTGTTCGAATCCCATCGACTGATAGAGCCCGTTGGCCGCTTCACGTGACGGACGAGAGGTGAGGCCAATCGCTTTGGCACCCGTCGTGCGAGCCTGCTCGATCGCCGCATCGGTGAGCCGCCGACCCAACCCGGTCCCCCGGGCGGACTCGGCAACCACGACATCCTCGATGCGTGCTCGCACTCCCGTTGGGCTGCGAAAGATGATGAGTGTCAACGATCCGACGATGGTTTCGCCATCCTGTGCGACGAAAAGATGCGTGTTGGGATCGGCGATGATCGTCGCAAGTGCTTCGCGGGTTGGGGGAGGACTCGATTGGGAAAGCTGCGGTATCAGGCCGACAAAAGCGGCGACGAGGTCATCGGTCACGGTGGTTGCTTCTGAAATCATGTCGCCAGTGTACGACTACGGCAATTGGGGGACGGCGTTTGGGTCGGATTAGGTCGGTGACGTGCGACTGAGAGTTATGTGTCGTCGATGACCGACCCGGCCAGCACCGACTCGAGGGTGTCTGCCAGGGTGTGGGTGTAGTCCCACATGGCGAGTTGGATGAGGGCCCCGTTGGCGCTCTTCGGATGAATGAACAGTTCGCTCCACATCTCCGATTCGCTATATCCCGTGACCATGAACCCTTGGGCTTCGCAGACATCGGCGGCTGCTTTCAGGTCGGTGACTTTCAGCGTGACGTGGTGCATGCCGGGTCCGCGAGTGTCGAGATATCGGCGGAGAAAACTCGTTTCCGTTAGCGGGGCCAGGTACTCCAGCTTGCTTCCGTCGGGCAGTTTGAATTGTGCCCACCGGAATTCGTTGCGGACATGATCGGCTCCGTCGTAGAACGATGCGCCCATCAGGTCGAGTGTGGGGAGGGCGTCTTCAATGCGCTCCACCGCGTAAGCAACATGATCAAAACGTTCGACGAGGTGACGCAGAGAGTCCATAGGATTACGTTAGACCGAGGGCCAGCCTGTCGCTGTTACGATCACGGTTTCGTCGCCAAGCGGAGCCTGTGACCATGATTGACAACCGTCCACTCGAAGAGGTCGACCCGGAGATGGCCGCGCTGATCCGCAAGGATCTGCAGCGTCAGAACACCCACATCCACCTGATTGCCTCAGAGAACTTCGCCTCACGAGCCGTCATGGAGGCAACCGGTTCGGTTTTCACGAATAAGTACGCCGAGGGTTACCCCAACCGGCGCTATTACGAGGGGTGTGGGGTCGTCGACGAGATGGAAGAACTCGCCAACGCTCGAATCCGGCAGCTGTTCGGCGCCGAATACGTCAACGTGCAAGCGCATTCCGGTGCCCAAGCCAACATGGGCGTGTACTTCGGCCTCATCAACATCGGCGACACGGTCATGGGTATGTCGCTAGATCAGGGTGGGCACCTGACCCATGGCTCGCATGTGAACTTCTCAGGGATGTATTACAACTTCGTGTCCTATGGTCTCGATCGCGAGACCGAACTCATCGACATGGACGAAGTGCGACGCATCGCGTTGGAAAGCCGTCCCAAGATTCTCCTGGCGGGCTACTCGGCCTATTCGCGGCACCTTGATTATGAAGCTTTCCGTTCGATCGCTGACGAGGTCGGGGCCATCTTCATGGTTGATGCCGCCCACTTCATCGGCCTGATTGCCGGCAAGGCGTACCCGAACCCGGTTCCGGTCGCGGACATCGTGACCGGAACGACCCATAAGGCGTTCCGGGGTGCCAGGGGTGGTCTCATCATGGCGAAGGAACAGTTCGGAAAGGCGATCGACAAAGGGGTGTTCCCGGGTGCTCAGGGCGGGTCCCTCTACAACCAGATTGCCGGAAAAGCTGTCGCCTTCCACGAAGCTGCCCAGCCCGAGTTTCAGGCGTATGCCGCCCAGGTCGTGGCAAACGCCAAGGCGATGGCCCAGACCTTCATGGACCAGGGAGTACGAGTGGTCTCGGGAGGAACCGACAACCACATTGTCCTGGCGGATCTGCGTTCCGTCGACGACGAGCTCACCGGAAAGCACGCCGCCACGATGCTCGACGGCCTAGGGATCACGATGAATCGCAACTCGATCCCATTCGATCCGCGTCCACCGTTTGTGACTTCGGGCATCCGTATGGGTACGCCGGCTGTGACGACCCAGGGTATGGAAGAAGCTGATTGCAGTACGGTTGCGGGGCTGATCTCCCGGGCGGTTCACGGCTATCAGGACGAGGCCGTGTTGGCTGACGTCAAAGAAGAAGTCGCGGCTCTGGCATCCAAGTTCACGCCGTATGAGACCGATTTTTCCGGGCACGTCTGAGCGATCAAATTGAGCCGAGAGATCGGTTCCGTTCCAACACGGTCTTAATATGCAAGGCGGCGCCGTCGGCGTTGAGAGTGCAGGCTTGCCGAGGGATGGCGATCGCTGACCGCTACAACCTATGGCTAGAAGCCTCGTTGGCCGCCGACGAATGGGCCGGTCGAGCCTTCGGTGAACTCAGCCACACTTGGACCTCCCAGCCGGTCGAGTCGCCGGTTGCCATACACATAGGTGGCTACCAGTAGCGGGAGAATCGTCGGCCAGGACGTCAGGACCTTGGCCACCGCCAGGGCCTCGGGGCGCTCCGCGAGATAGAGGTACCATTGCACGCCGGCCCGAGCCGCGAAGTAGATCGCCCACACGCCGGTGACTGCGGTGTAGGCAGGTCGGACATCGGGGCGCCAGTACCAATCCATCGGCCAGCGCCTTTGGGCCCAACTGGACCATGCCGCCAGAGGGCGGCGGGCGACCATGCTCAAGACTGAGGCGGCGGCCATCAGTGCTGTTCCCACAATTCCCGGAAGGAAGAAACTCTCAGCTCGACCGGATCGGAGAGCTAGGAAGGCGGCAAATCCGATGGCCAGAATGCCCCCAATGGCAAATGAAACTTTCTGACCTTTCCTAACTCGCCAGAGCGCTACGCCAGCCCCAACCGCCAACGCGGCACCGGTAGCGGGGCCGAGGCTCGACAGAGCGTTGACCGCGACAAACGCGATCGGCGCTAGGAACGAGTCACCAATGGTGCGTTCGCCTACGAATAGGCTTCGCAAGTCTTCGCGCAGGTCAACCCAAACGTGGTCTTGTGTCATCACAATGAAGATACGGAGCGGTTAGCCAAGTGGATTGACCTTCGGTTTAGGTGAATGGGTCACCTGGAGTCTGAGGAGGCTCGTACGGCACCGATCCAAGTGTCGGCGGAGGTGGCGGCGGAAGCATGGCTGGTGGCACATAGTTCTTTGCCCTTGTCAGGAGTGCCAATGACCCGAACCCGAGCCCAACAAAGACTCCGAGATACCACTGGCTGGCCAAGGATGGCTGGGCGATGATCCGGTAGCTGAATAGGGCGACGCTGGCCATCAACGTGAGGACCGTCAGCAGGCCCGCCCCACGGTAAATGTTGATCGCTTTGTGGAAGATCCCGATGAAAGCCAAAACCCCCAAGGCGATCCCAGCTCCGACAAGCGAAACAGCTAATCCCCCGACGAAGCCGGTCACGCGATCCGACCTCTTGGTTGGTAAACATTCATCGGAGGGAAGCATACGACTATCGCGTCTATCTGCTGAGCGAGCATGCTGTCTGTGTCGCTTAACCAGGCCCCTTACCTCCGACCTCCGCTCCGCTCCGGCCGCATCGTGACCGAAGGTCACGCCTTTTCCCCCGGACGGCCCTAACGGGCCTGGGGGAACCGACAAGACTCCGGCTCTCTGCGGGGGTTGCTGCCCCGGAGGTCGGTCCCCCTTGGAGGCAGCGAATTCGGGGGCTTCCGGGGGTTGCGTCTACGGAGGTCGGTCCCCCCAACGAGCGAAGCGAGTGTTGTATAGACCGAAGCGAGTGTCCGGGAGGAAGGGGACCCATCGCCGGAAGGCGGTGGGAGCGTGACCTTCGGTCACGTGGCAGAACGGCTCTGCCGTTCTGCGGACGGACTGACCTTCGGTCACGTGGCAGAACGGCTCTGCCGTTCTGCGGACGGACTGGCTCTGCCAGTCCGCGTAGGGAGGGCTCGTTCTCCTCTCCCGGCATGCAACCCAAACTTTGTTCCCTTCTCCGAGCATGCAACTCGATTTCAAGACCGAATCTGTCCGTTGGTCCCTACCCAATTCGCATGAACGGCGCGATACTTCCGGTATTGAATGTCTTAGTGCGAACATCGGGCGCGGTCCCACCCCTAACAGGTGATTACCCACTCCCTCCCGAAATCGCACAGACACCAGAACCCCCGGCTTTTCGGGGGTTCTGTGTGGGCAACAGCCTCATGGTTCCCCTACCGGGCAATGGGGGGTTTTACCCCTAGGCAGCGGCCCTCGATTAGTCGATTCTTAACGGAGATCGACCAAGGAGAACATCGTGACACCGACCACCCTCGAACAGCCCCCACCACTGCCGGGCCAACGTATCGAACCGAAGGACGACCTGTGGGATTCGATCCTGACCGGCAAGAACCTGTTCCGGGTCGGGCTAGCGCTCGTGCTGCTCGGACTGGTCTTCATGTTCCGCTACGCCGTCGAAGCTGGCTGGGTCACGGCGATCGCACGAGTCGGTCTGGGAGCGGCGGCAAGTATGGCGATGCTGGGTCTCGGAGTTCGGTTGGTCCCGATTCGCAAGGGTTTCGGAGTGTTGCTGGCCGGCGGCGGCGTCGCCGGGCTTTACATGACGGTGTATGCGGCGCTTCATTGGTACGAGTTGACCACGGCGTCGGTCGCCTTCGTCCAACTAGTGGCGATTTCGGTGCTTGGCGTTGGTCTGGCCCTTTGGTGGGAGGCTGAGCCCCTCGCCGTGGCGAGCCTGGCGGGTGCTCTGGTGGCGCCGCTCGTGGTGCCAGGGCGCATGCTGGAGGGCTCAGGTGACTCATTCTATTTCCTGGCGGTGCTCGGTGCTGCCGTGACGATTCTGCTGGTTCGCGAATGGATCGTTCTGTTCGGATCGACGTTCGCGCTGGCTTCGGCGGTCGCATTCGGCGAGGTGATCCGGGTCGAGTTGGGATTCACGCTGTCTCTTATACACATCT
>JAGXFS010000041.1 GCA_024637275.1 Acidimicrobiia bacterium | reverse complement strand
GCTGAGAAAGTGGTTCGGTGTGTCGAGAAGGTCGAACCAGTGGAGAGAAAGCCCGGTCAGCACACGGCCCTTATCGGGGATGGGGTCGCCGAGGATGACGTCGTACGCCGAAATGCGGTCGGTAGCGACGAACAGCAGTCGGTCGTCGTCGACTTCGTATATCTCCCGGACCTTGCCAGAGGCCAGGTGTTTGAGTGCCAGCACGCAGCGGGATAGTAGCCGCTAGGTAGGGACTCTTCGTCGTTACTTCCAGGGGTCGCCTTCTGACTGCCTGAGTCGAGCTTTCAGCTCGCGCAGTGTGGCGGCGTAGAGCGAATCAGTGCCCTCCTTTCGCGACGCGTCCCGAGCGGCGAGTAGTGGGTCGGTGGGGATCGAATCAGGAGAAAACTCCCTCGATTCGTTGGCGCGCTGGCGATCAGCCCATTGTTCGTCGTGGCTGCGTTGCAGGGTTGGCGCCAGCCAGGTGGCCGTGGCGTAGAAGGGCAAGAGCACGGCGATCACGGGTCCAATCCCGGTTGCTAGGGCCCAGAAGATGCCGACCGCTAGGACGAGTCCGACTCCGAGAAACCAGATTTGCCACCTGTCGGCGTCGCCTCGCAGCCATGTCCACCCGGCCATGAGCCCGAGGCCACCGCACGTCCAGGTCATGAGCGTCAACACAAGTCCCGCTACCGAGGCTTCCGCGACCAGGCTGGCCCAGACGACTGCCGCGATCGATCCGGCCCACAACAAGCCCGCCACGCGCAGCCGATTGCGAGGGTTTGACGTAGTCCATGCGGCCGGCATGGTCCAAGTATCGTGCGATGATGCATGATGTCGCGTCCGGAGACACCCGCTGTTGAATCACTAAGATCAGCTGATGGGTCTGGCCGAAGAACTTGTCGCGTTGGTAGGTGCTGACCGTGTTTTGGTCGAGCCCGTAGACCTGTACCTGTATGGCACCGATGCCAGCATTGATCGGGGGCCGGTTAAGAACGTGGTCTTTCCCGAATCGACTGAAGAAGTCGCAGAGATCGTCAAAATCGCCAACCGCTACCAGGTCCCCGTCGTGCCCCGTGGTGCCGGGACCGGGCTGTCTGGCGGTGCCATCCCGATCGGCTCCTCGCTCGTCGTCTCGTTGACCCGAATGAACGGAATCGAAGACGTTGACCCCATAAACATGACGGCGCGGGTTGGGCCAGGAGTCATCAATCTGGACTTGTCGAAACACACCAAGGCGCTCGGCGTCCACTACGCACCAGATCCTTCGTCACAGTCGATCTGCACGATCGGCGGCAATATTGCGAACAACTCGGGTGGTCCCCATTGTCTGGCCGAGGGAACCACGGTCGAGCACATCCTCGAACTGGAGATGGTCACTGCAGATGGCCAGGTGATCGTGCTCGGTGGCCAGGCCCCCGATCCGGTCGGCCTCGACCTGCGGGGCGTCGTCGTGGGTTCCGAAGGGACGATGGGTATCGTGACGAGCGCGATCGTCAAGCTCACGCCCAATCCCCTGGCGACCCGGACCGTTCTCGCCACCTTCAACACCGTAGAAGATGCCGCTTCGGCTGTTTCGGCCATCATCGCTCGTGGGATCGTTCCGGCGGCGCTGGAACTCATGGACAAGTTGATGACGGTGGCCGTGGAGCGGTTCGTTGGGGCAGGTTTTGATACTGAGGCCACCGCCACGTTGCTGGCCGAAGTTACTGGCCATGACTCGGCGGTCGATGCCGAGTTGGAGATTGTGCGCGAGGTCTGCGAGTTACATGACGCCAAGGCCGTCCGGGTGGCAGTGGATGAGGCTGAGCGAGCCCGACTCTGGCTTGGCCGTAAGTCGGCATTCGGAGCGGTCGCCCAGATGGCCCCTGATTACTACTTACACGACACGGTGGTTCCCCGGACCAAACTTGCTGAAGTAATGGCCAAAGTCTACGAAATTGCCGACCGGTATGACATCACCATGATGAACGTGTTCCACGCCGGCGATGGCAACTTGCATCCGCTCATGGCCTTCGATTCCACGGAACCAGGGATGCTCGATCGGGTTCATGCTGCTGCCAAGGAACTGGTTGAGGTATGTGTTGCGGCGGGCGGGGCCCTGTCAGGGGAGCACGGCGTCGGAATTGAAAAACGTGATCTGATGCCGCTTGTCTTCAACGAATACGATCTCGACGCGCAAGCCCGTCTGCGAGAAGCGTTCGATCCGGACGGTCTATTCAACCCGGGCAAGACCCTGCCTGAGGGCTCGCGTTGCTTCGATTTCGGTCGGCCCGTGCCAGAGGGCGTCTGGGTGTGAGTTCTCTCCAGAGTACGTTGAGTCAGTACCTGGCTGACCCAAGCGAGGTGCCGGGGGCGGCGGCGGAGATCATCTGCGCTCCGGCCTCTCTACCGGATGCCGCCAAAGTCCTGGAAGCGTGTTCGGCGGCGGGCGCTTCTGTCGTACCGTGGGGGAGCGGTTCCCAGCAGCGAGTGGGTGGTCTCGTCCCCGCCGACGTGATCCTCTCGACCCACCGGCTTAACCAGATCGTGGATTGGCAGCCCGACAACATGACCGTTGTTGTCCAGGGCGGCGTGCGAGCCGCGGATCTGGCCGAGCGCCTTGCCGAACGTCACCAAACCGCGGTCCTTGCGGAGATTCCCGGCGAGTCCACCGTTGGCGGCCTGGTTGCCACGGGGGCATCGATGTACCGGCGGGCGCGCTATGGCCCGATTCGGAATCGTATGTTGGAAGCAACGCTGGCCACCGGCGACGGACGGGTCGTACGCGGCGGAGGACGGGTCGTGAAGAACGTCACTGGCTACGACATTCCCCGGCTGGTAGCCGGATCGATGGGCTCGCTCGGGTTGATCGGCGAAGTTTGTCTTAAGTTGTGGCCGATGGGAGCCGCCCACGCCACCGTGCGTGTCGACGATCCGGAACGGGCCTGGGCAACCGCCTACCGGCCTCTGGCGGTGCTCGACATCAACGGCAGCTCCTTTGTGTACCTGGGGGGAACCCCCGCCGAAGTCGCTGGTCAGTCCGCCCAACTCGGCGATGTGGTGAGTGACCAGATGCTGTGGCCGGAACCGTGGATCGGGTCGGGCGACGAGGTGCGCCTGTCGATGCGGGTGCGTCCCTCCGACGTCGCCGATGCGGTTGCGAGCCTTCCATCTGGATGGGAGTACGTTGCGGCCTACGGGGTCGGGGAAGTCAGCATCGGTTGCCCGAAGGTCTCACTCGACGAACTAGCCGATTTACGTCGATTCGCTGAGGCCCGGGGTGGGGCGCTGGTGGTTCTCGACGGTCCCACCGCCCTCTACGAGTCCTTCGACCCCTGGGGTTCGCCGCCGTCGAGTCTCGATCTGCAGCGCCGTATCGTGGCCCGCTTTGATCCCGATCGCATCATCAATCGCGGCCGTCTTCCCGGTGGTCTGTAATGGGTTGGGTTACCGACTCAGCTCCCACTCGGGCGGAACTGTCAGCCTGTGTCCAGTGCGGCCTTTGCCTACCCGAATGTCCCACATTTCGGTTGACTGGCAAGGAGACCTTCTCGCCCCGCGGACGACTCATGGCGATGTCGGCTGTTGCTGATGGAGTCGTTCAAGTAGACGCTGCGTTTGAAGCCATCATGGACTCTTGTCTGCAATGCCGGGCCTGTGAAGTGGTGTGCCCATCACTGGTTCCCTTTGGGCGAGCCATGGAAGGTGCCCGCACTGAGTTGACAGCACAGTTGCCGAGTTCCCAACGCAAGGCCCGCCATCTTGTGGTTGGCAAGGTTCTGGCCTCACCGGCTTTACTCCGAATGGCAACGCTTGGCGTCAAAGCCGGACAGAAGATGCGAATCGGCAAGCTACTTCCGGCTACGTTGCGATCTGGCTTTCAGGGGATTCGCCCCATCATGCCAGTCGCCGTCGAGGCTGGATCAACGTACCCGGCGTTGGGGGAGCGGATCGGCCGGGCCGGGTTCCTGACCGGCTGTGTGATGGACGTGTGGTTCTCCGAGGTGCATGCTGCGTCGATAGCCCTGCTCCAGCGGGCCGGCTATGACGTCGTGATCCCTCCCGCCCAGACGTGTTGTGGAGCCCTCGCTGCCCATGACGGCGATATGAAAGATGCCCGCAAGCTGGCTCAGAAGAACGTCGTGGCGTTCGCCAATGTCGACGTCGTGGTCGTCGACTCGGCCGGTTGCGGCGCGCACATGAAAGAGTATGAAAACTTCACTCAGGACGGGGAAGCTTTTTCGAAGCGGGTATTCGATATCAACGAACTCATTGCCATCGCAATCGGGTCGGGCCGGATCCCGACTTCGGCAACCGAACGTGGAGATGTCGCCGTGCAGGATCCTTGTCATCTGCGCCATGCTCAACGGATCGTTGATCAGCCGCGCAGCATGCTTCGTGCGGCTGGCTACAACCCGGTTGAGATCGACCCCGATGGGCGCTGCTGCGGGGCGGCGGGGATCTACAGCCTGTTGCAACCGGTCTTGTCCCAGCAACTCGGTGCCGCCAAGGCCGATCAGGTTCGCGTGTCGAAAGCAAAGGTTGTGGCGTCGGCTAACCCGGGTTGTGAGATGCAACTGCGCAGCTACCTCGGGTCCGGCTATGAAGTTGTTCATCCTGTAGAGCTGCTCTGGCGAGCCGTTCAGGAAGATGATCGTTAGTCTGGCTGAGTGACGGCGGGAGAAGACATCGGAGACAGTGACGATCAGGCCAGCGCGCCTGCAGTCGACGCGCCCGTCGTCGACCCGCTTGCCAAGACAGTCGAGTACGACACGGAGCTCTTCGGGCTTGCGGCACCGGCGGCGGCCCCGGTTGGGGAACCGCGTTCGCCATGGCGCATTGCCCTCGACGCCGGTCGGGTCTTTGCACACGAGTTCGGAGCGGTCCTCGATATTGCGATGATGGTCATCGGCATCGGCTTGTTGTCGATAGCCGTTGCGACCCTGTTGGATGGGTTCGGAATCACCGAGCTATCACTCACGGACAGTTCAGGCGCCATGTTTGGATCGGCGTTGCTCGTTGGAGTATTCGGCTCATTTGCACTCGGTGTGGCCAATGAGGGGCCTCTGACCTCGCCCCGCGACGGCGAACATGTCGGTCTGATCTCGGCCAATGTCGCCCGGGCCATCTCGATTTTGATCGTTGCGGCTCTGTTCGGGTGGGTGGCAGGCCTGCTACCCGACATCCTTGAAAGCCTTCCGAAGCCGTTCGGGCTGGGCACAACCGTAATTCAGCAGGTTGGGCGGGCCGGGTTCTTCTTTGGGCTGTTGATCGGCGTTCCGCTGGCGGTCCTCCTGCGCATGTGGAAGCCCGACACGCGCGAGGACGCCGACTTTGCGATCCTGTTCATCTTGTGGTTGTTCGGGACAATCCTGCTCGTTAACGGCGCGCTGCCCAACGTCCTCTGATCCTTCCGATCATCGGAGCGACTTCTCCCATATCGACCCCGGTTCCAGGTCGCATCCGATCCGGGTTAGCGCCGTCTGTAGGGGTTCGGTGGTCGGCACCAAGAAGTCCAGTTCGGTGGCGGCGGTCTCGATTGCCCGGTCGAGTACCGCCCGCACCAGCCGGTACGCGTCTTCGGCGTTGCCCATCAGCCAGGTGACCGCCAGTCGCTGCTCTGAACGGGAGGCGAGCGCCCAGCCTGAAGCGCTCTCAAGAAACGCCCCTTCGGGTGCGGCGGCTTCCAGGTCAGCAACCGTCAGTTGCCGCCAGCTCCAGTTGTTGACGAAGAGGCCTCGGGCAGCTCGACCGATCTCGCTGGTCGCCCAAGCCATAAACGCGGGCTCGGCCTCGGCTTTTGGTGCTGGCCGGAGTCGCTCGTCTCCTGGAACCCGTAAGCCGCCGTTGCCGGTTGGCTGGGGATCACGGTTGATGATGTCGCGCTGGCCGAGTAGCCATCGCGAGACCCGTCGAAAACCACCGGTGGTGACGAGGTGTTGGGGCGCCAGATTCCAATCTTCGATGTAGAGGCGGACGACGCTGGCGCCGCGTTCTACGCCCCATCGTTGTAGCTCCGCCGACATGTCTTCACTCAGTCGGTTGCCGCGGTGGTCGGGGTGGATCCGGCTGCCTTGGAGCCACAACTCGGATTGCGAGAGCAATCCGGCCCTGGCAACCCCCACCGCCCGGCCGTCGTGCTCCACCACGATGAGGTGGCCGCCTGGGTCGGTCAGCCAACTGTCGAAGCGTTCGGTGATGTAGTCGCCCCAGTCGAAGGTGTTCTGGGTGAACGAGGCGAGGTCCGCTTTGTCGTCGGCTACGGCGGGCCGGATGGTGTACACCGCGTCGATTCTATTGGGCGGAGCGGGGGCAGGCTGATTCGGGGGTTCGGGAGAGGGCTATTATTTGGTCGTGCTAGGTGGGGCGGTTAGTGGCGCCCTGTACCCGAAGTCCTCTTCATGCGGGGCCGAATGCCCGCCTGAGGGTGGTAGTGAGCAAGGTCTAGCGCCAGGCACGCGGTGTTGACAGATTGGGTCCCACGCGGCGTGGCCCCGTGAAGTGGGTCAGGTCCGGAAGGAAGCAGCCCTAAGCGGTTTGTCGCGGGTGACGTGGGGTTGCCCTGTCCGAGCCAGCGACCTGGTTGCGCTTACTCATTCCCACTCGAAGGCGGGCTGCACATACCCCGTTTCCCTGCGCAGCGCCCCGAGCAGAGGCGGCCGAGACCACGAAGTCGACCCCGTCGAACGCACCGTGGTTTGCGCCGGTTGAGACCACGGGGGTCGGTCCCCCAAATGAGCGAAGCGAGTGTCCGGAGGGAAGGGACCCATCGCCGAAGGTGATGGGTTGGGGGGTTCGTTCTTCTCTCCGAGCATGCAAGGCAAACCCGGTTCCCTCCTCCGAGCAGGCAACCGCACCGATCTCGGTCTCAAGAACATGCCGTCTGTGACGCTTCACCGGCCCCCTTACCCACCGCCTGGCGGCGTCGGGTCCCTTCCCCTAACTGAGCGAAGCACAGGCGTCGGGCCTTCGGCTCTGGGGAACCGACAGAACCGAATCTTGCGGGGCTGACGATTCGGGCGCCGTCTGGCCGACATTGCAGCTGCGCATTAGTCTTGCCCAGCATTCGGAGGGGTCGCATAGGCTGGTCTAGTGCGCGGCACTCGAAATGCCGTAAGGGGCAACTCTTCGTGGGTTCGAATCCCACCCCCTCCGCCGGAGTCAGCTTTGCTGATGGAGGCGGTGGGCCTCCGCAAGGTTCTCACCAATAGCAGTCGGTTCAGCTTTGCTGATGGAGGCGGAGGGCCAAGGTACCGACTTGATTGTGAGTTAATGATGGCCCCAGCTTTCCGGCTGGGGCCATCTCGACGAGCAAAGGTGTCTAGTTCACAAAAAAGGTGTCTAGTTCACAAAGCGGATGGTGAACGGATACCGATAGGTCTCGCCGTCGGAGGTCCGTATCGCTGCGACGATCGTCAGGACGAACCAGGTAATGAGGACCATCGGGAGAAGAACTACCCCTACGAGGGCGATAATCGAGATCCCGGCAGCAATGGCATAGAGCAGGAACGATATGTTGAAGTTGAGGGCTTCGATGGCCTCCTCAACGATATAAGGATCATCTTTCTTCAGTAACCAAATCGCCAGGGGTCCGAGTAGTGACGGGATTCCAAACAGTCCGACGAACCCCGAGAGGTGGGTCATCGTCGCCCAGTTGCGAGATTCGTTCGAAACCTGTGGGGCGCTTTCGAGAGTGGTAGCAGTTGTCATGTGGTTCTTCCTTTGTGTTGGTAGCTCCACTATCCACCATTCAAACGGGTTCGACTATTGGGTATCACCCTCGAAAACCCCTGAGATAGCGGAGGGCGTCAGGGTGCCCAAAGCCGTCGACGAGCCGGGCATCTACGACCGGTTGGCTGCCGTCGCCTCGGTGTTGCTAGGAGGTGCGACGGTCTGCGAAGAAATCGGTGAGCAGGGTCGAGCATTCTGCTTCGAGCGTCCCGGCGATGAGGTCGCAACGGTGGTTGAGGCGGGCATCCTGGGGGATGTTGTAGAGCGACCAGGCGGCCCCGGCCTTGAAGTCAGCCGCCCCATAGACGATCCGATCGACCCGAGCATTTACCGCGGCTCCGGCGCACATTGGGCACGGTTCGAGCGTAACCACCAGCGTGTGTCCGGTTAGCCGCCAGTCGCCGGTGGCCCGGGCTCCGGCCGATAGAACCAGCATCTCGGCGTGAGCGGTGGGATCCGAGCGCTCTTCGCGCCGGTTGTGATCGCGGGCCACGACGTCGCCGTTCGGCCCCACGAGGACCGCCCCGATCGGGACGTCGTCGTGATCTAGCGCTAGGCGCGCCTCGTCGATTGCAAGACGCATGAGATTTTCGTAGTTCATGGCGGAGAGGGCGGGATTCGAACCCGCGGAGGCGTGAACCTCAACAGTTTTCAAGACTGTCACCTTCGACCGCTCGGTCACCTCTCCGCCAGAAATGTTAGCCGTGGTGCAATGATCAACCGATCAGGGCCAATCGCAAGTTGGCTGGGGTCGTAGTCGACGCGAACCGTGGGCCGGCCCTTCGCATCCGTTGGCAAGCTGACTGAACCTGCTGTTGGTGGGAGCCATGCGGAGGCCCTCCGCTTCCGTCGGCGAAGCCGGCTTCGTCTGCTGTTGGTGGGAACTGTGCGGAGGCCTCCGCCTGCGGCGGAGGGGGAGGGATTCGAACCCTCGAAGGGTTTAACCCCTTACACGCTTTCCAAGCGTGCGCACTAGGCCAGACTATGCGACCCCTCCGAATGACGACGGCAGTGTAATCGCACTCGCTCGCGCCTCAACCCCGGATACCACAACCCAGGCTTCAACCCAGGGTTCAACCCAGGGTTCCAGCACCCGATATCGGGCGTCCCAGCCCCAGGAACGAGCCGAGCGAGGGCTACCGGTAGGGCCAGGCGGCTTCGAAGCCTTCCGTCCAGTAGGGCAATTCGTCGGAGGTGATGACGTAGGCCTCGTATCCGGCTTGATCGTCGATCCAGTCGAGTCCTTCGCGGCCCATCACGAAAACGGCGGTCGCGTAGGCGTCGGCCAAACCCAGGTCAGGCCCGAACACCGTGGCGCTGATCAGCTTCGTTGCGGGAACACCATTGCGCGGGTCGATGACGTGTCGGCCGCGTTCGTAGTGCGCCGAGGTGGCCACCGCGAGCGTTCCGGAAATATGCAGGGTGGTGGCAAGCTGGTCTGCCTCAAGGGGGTGCCGGACACCGACAACCCAATCACGACCCGGTTGAGGCTGTCCTGCCAGAGCGATGTCGCCTGCGGCGTTGATGCAGAAATTCTCGGCTCCTGCTTCGGTGAGGAGCGAAGCGGCCACTTGGACGGACCAGCCCTTCACGAGCCCCGAAGGATCGACCAGCGTTCCGTTGACGGCTCGGATCCCGAAGGCGTTGAAGGCACCCCCGGTCAGTTCCGTGAGACGTCGACATTCTTTGAGCACCATGCGAACGTCGGAAGGCGCATCGCTCTCAGCGAGTTCGCCCCGTCCGATCTTCGTGATGATGCTGTCGTCCGAATACGTGCTGAAGGTGGCGTCGACGTGATGGAGCCACTCGACGGCGTCCAGAACCGAACTCACGGGCGGACTAGGCGAGCGCACGTCGAAGCTGACCGGCATACCCATTACGTGTTCGACGTGATGAATCGGTTCGGCTGACATGATGAGTTGGCTCATAGGTTGATCGCTCCTGCGGCATGAGCCGCGTCAATCGCCGACTGGAGAGAAGCGGCGTAGCCGTGACTCGTGACCGACGCACCGGAGACGGTGTCGACGTTGGCGCTTTGGGCGGTGAGAGCATCGGCACGCAACATGGGCAGCGCCTGCTTGTTGATGCTGATGCCGCGGTCGTTCGGGTACACAAGGGTTACAACGTCCTCAAGCACGCCGTTCTTGAATTGGGCCTGGACCTGGACGGGGCCCCAGCGGGTGGGGACCACATCGCCGCCAAAGGCGACAACGACGGGAACGGGTGTGGTGGTAGCGGCGACCGTTGCAGTCGTAGCGGGTTGCGTCGTCGTCTGGCTCGGGATTGCCGCGAGGGCGAACTGATCGATGGTGGGCAGGCTGAGTAGCGAGAACGTCACGGCCAGGACGACGGTGGCGAGAGCGCTCAGTGCGACGGACAGGTAGCGAGCCGATCGAGCGGCATGACGTCGTCTCGGCTTTTTGATCAGACGGGCCGGGTCGGCAGTGGGGGCATCCGACCCGGTCGTCCGGTTCGCGGCAGCCTTTTTGGCGGCCTTTGAACGTTGAGCAAGGCGTTCCATTCGCTCGGCGAGTGCCGGGTCGATAGGTATTTCCGTGGGAACGGTGTCCATGCTCATGACTCGATCAAACACCCGCCCGCTAAGAGGCAGCTAAGGGCGGGTTACGAAGTGTGTGAGACCTTGAGCACCAGACCGACCAGGGGTCGAAACATGGCGTTAGAGGCCAACGGCAATGGAGACGACCAAACCGGCTCGAAACGCTGCGTATGAAGTGTCGGGACCGAGTTCATCGGCGTGGACCAAGGCGAAGGCCACCCCGGTCATGGAGGTCAGGTGGACGGTCCGCCACAGCCACCGCCTGAAGCGATTTTCGGCCTGTCAGTACCGCGAATTGCCCGGGAACAGTGCCGTCACGAGCCCGACAACCCAGGGTTCCAGCACCCGATATCGAGCACTGGGGCCCCAAGAACCTGCGGCTAGGTGGCGGCGGGGGGTTGGAAACGTCGCGCCAGGGCTTGGGTGCTTCGGTCGAGCACCATGGCGATGAGAGCGATCGCCAACCCGACCTCGAATCCGTGGCCATACAGGTTGCGGGTAAGCGCCCGGACGGTCTCGAATCCAAGGGCACCGCCTCCGACCAGACCGGCGATCACAACCATGGCCAACACCATCATGATGACCTGGTTTATGCCGGTCATGATCGTTGGAGCCGCCAACGGTATGCGCACTCCAAACATCGTCTGCGGCCGGGTCGCCCCGAAGGTCTCGGAAGCCTCGACGCTCTCCGACGGAACGTTGCGGATACCGAGAGCCGTGATGCGAACCCCCGGCACCATGGCATAGAGCACCGAAGCGATGATGCCGGGCATCGGACCAAGCGTGAACAGGGTTACGACCGGAATGATGTAGACGAGCGAGGGGATCGTTTGCAGGCCATCAAGGATCGGGCCGAGCGCAGCCTCAACCCGTTCGTTGCGTCCCGCCATCACGCCGAGCGGAACGGCAATCACTACCGCAATGATCACAGCAATCATGATTTGGATCACCGTGTCGATCGACAGATCCCACAATCCGATCAATCCGATGAATGCCATCGCCAGTACTGAAAAGACGGCCAACCGAGGCCCCGCCATCCGCCAGACGATGAAAGCGACCAGAAGCATCAGGGCTGGCCAGGAAACGGTGCCGATGAAGAAGTTTCTGAGCGGCACGACGATGCCGCCGCCGATGAAGTCGTTGATCGCACGGGTATAGGGCGACCAATTGGCGATCGCCCAGTCGACCCCGGTGTCGATCCAGTCGAACGACCGCGGCGCCCATATGCTCGGGAACCTCGTCCACTCCATGAGCCTTCCGCCAGCCGTGCCGACGAACAGACCACCGAGCAACCCATACCGTGCTGGTTGTGACAGCTTCTTGGACCGGTCCGAGTCGGCCAGAGACCGGCCGACCCGGTCGAGGATCATGGCAACCGCGACAATGGCTAGGCCGACGGCGATGCCCCGACCACTGCGTCGAGCTTGGAGACTCTGAAGAACCAGGCCGCCTAATCCACCGGCGGAGACGAGAGCGGCCAGGACGACGATGCCGAGGGCCATCATGATCGTTTGGCTGATGCCAGCCAGAATGGTCGGCATCGCCGTGGGGATCTGGACTTTGAACAACGTCTGTGATGTCGACGCACCAAACATGTCGGAAGCCTCGACCGATTGTTTGGGAACAGACCGGATACCCAGGGTGGTCAATCGAACCACCGGCGGCAGGGCGTAGATGATTGTGGCAATCGCACCGTTCGTTTTTCCGATTCCGAACAGGATCAGCAAGGGGAGGAAGTAGACGAAGGCGGGAACGGTCTGCATGATGTCCAGGAAAGGCCGCAGCGTTGCCTCGACTCGCGGCCGAAACGCAGCCCAGATCCCGAGCGGGATTCCGATGGCGGCTGAAACCAACACCGCAAACGACATGAGCGCCAGGGTTTCAATAGTTGGGTCCCACAAGCCCATGAGTCCGGGATAGATCATCGCCGCGGCGGCCACGGTCGCGTCGAGGAAGCGGCGGCGACGAGCGATCAGCACGAAGATCCCGGTCGGGAGGATGTACCAGGGGAGCCAGCTCAAAATCGTCTCAAGCAATTCGATTCCGCCATCAACGGCCGAGGTGAGCGGGTTGAATACCAAGGTAAACAGTGGATGGGTTCCGGTCCGGCGGTTCACCTGGCCCCAGGCTCCCAGTGAATCGACCGGATCGGAGAAGAAGTTGTCCAGTCGTGCAGGGAATTCGCTCGTCACCAGGAACTGAATGGCGACTGCGGCCCCGACAACCGCGAGAAACGGTACATATCGCGTCCAGGCAGATCGTTCGCTACTGGCTGGAGCGGTCACGCCTCGTCCATGAAAGTTGCCACGGTGGCCTTATCCACCTGTCCGATCACGAACCCATCCTCGGTTACGGCGATCGGCGTCGGGTCGTTCAGGAGCATCGGTACGAGTGACAACACGCTCGCTGACGACTCGACCCGGCGTGACGAATCTCCGCCCGAACTCATGATGTCGCGAGCGGTCAGAACCTTGGCCTTGGGAATGTCCTCGGTGAATTCGCGCACGTAGTCGGTAGCCGGATTGCGGATAAGTTCGGCGGCGGTTCCCACCTGGTCGAAGGCGCCGTCCTTCATGATGGCGATACGGTCGCCAAGCTTGATGGCCTCGGCGAAGTCGTGAGTGATAAACACGATGGTGCGTTTCATCTCCTGTTGGAGGCGGATCAGTTCGTCTTGCATGTCGCGCCGGATCAGCGGATCAAGTGCTGAGAACGGTTCGTCAAAAAACAAGATTTCTGGTTCAACGCACAGCGCCCGGGCAAGACCAACTCGCTGCTGCATGCCACCGGAAAGTTGCTGGGGATAGTGATATTCGAATCCGGATAGCCCAACCACGCCCAGGACCTCAAGCGCTCGTTCGTGCCGCTCCTCCTTGGCGACTCCCTGGATCTCAAGGCCGTAACAGGCGTTATCGATCACTCGTCGGTGCGGAAACAAGCCGAAATGCTGGAACACCATTGAGAGCTTCTTGCGGCGAACTTCGCGCAGTTGCTGGCTATTCATGGCCGTGAAGTCGGCCCCGTCGATGTGGACGGTACCTCTGGTGACATCGATTAGCCGGGCCGCACAGCGAATCAAGGTCGACTTACCCGAGCCGGACAGTCCCATGACAACGAAGGTTTCGCCGGGTTTGACCGCAAATGAGACGTCGCGCACCCCGATCGTGCAACCGGTCTCGGCCAGGATGTCGGAGCGGCTCTCACCTGCCTCGGCCAATTGCACTGCTCGCTCGGGTTTCTGGCCGAACACTTTCCAGACGTGCTCGGTCGAGAGGACGGGAGTCTCGGAAGGTGCGGTACTAGTCATTGGTAAGTAATGTAGCGACTGGTCCGAGAGGACCGACTTAATAGGAGGAAACAATGAAGAAGTTATTTGCTTTGCTTATGGCGTTGGCGTTGGTCGCCGCGGCCTGTGGCGGTGCAAGCACCGACACGACCGCAGCTGCCAGCTCGGGTGGCGACACCACCGTGGCTGCCAGCGGCGACAAGCCAACTATTCGCCTCGTAGTCAACCCATGGACGGCTTCGCGCCTGAACTCTGAAGTTGCCAAGATCATCATCGAAAAGGAACTGGGCAACCCGGTTGAACTCGTTGACGTCAACGAGAACGACGCCATGTTCACCGGCCTGACCGACGGTGACCTCGATGCCGTGCTGGAGATCTGGCCGTCCGGTGTCACCGACGCCGAGCAGTCTTACTTCGCAGACGGCTCCGCCGTGAACATCGGCGAACTGGGCACGATCGGCAAGATTGGCTGGTTCGTTCCGAGCTACGTGATCGAAGAGCATCCCGAATTGGCTACCTGGGAAGGGTTCAAAGATCCGGCCCTGGCCGCTTTGTTCGCGACCGCCGAGACCGGTGACAATGGCCGCTTCCTCGGTACCGATCCTTCGTACTCGCAGTACGACGAGCAGATCATCGCCAACCTTGAGCTTCCGTTCCAGGTTCAGTTCTCCGGATCAGAACCGGCCACCGTTGCTGAGGTTGAAGCTCGGGTTACGGCCGGCGAGCCGATCGTGCTCTACTGGTGGACGCCAACGGCCGCGGTGTCGATGTTCGACCTCGTGAATGTTGAGCTGCCTGCTTACAACGAGGACTGTGCCGCTTCCCAGGCTTCTGGCGATGGTGCGGTGGACTGCGACTATCCCGAGGATGTCATCTACAAGGCGGCCTCCGGTCTATTGCAGGCCAAGGACGCCGATGTGTTTACGTTCCTGAGCAATTTCAAGATCACTACCGAGGACCAGCTTTCGATGCTGCCTCCGGTTGAGATCGATGGCGACGATCCCGTCGCCGTTGCCCAGAAGTGGGTTGACGACAATGAAGCCATCTGGAGCGCTTGGCTCCCGTAGCCAAACCCAGATCTGAATAAGCAAACTGAGGGCCCCGGCACGCCGGGGCCCTCGTTCGTTACAACCCTGGGTTCAACCCAGGGTTCCAGCGCATGGCTGCCGCCGCGGTCGGCGCGCTACCGTTCGTTGCATGCAACTTGCCCAGTTGAACGTTGCCCGGTGGGCGATTGACCCCGAAAGCGACCTTGCTCAGGGCTTCATTGGCCGACTCGACGAAGTCAATGGCCTCGGAGAACAATCCGACGGGTTCGTCTGGCGACTGAAGGATGAAAGCGGCAATTCGATGGGCTACCACCTGCTCGACGACCCGCTACTCGTCATCAACCTGAGTGTCTGGGAATCGATCGAACACCTGAAAGCGTTCGCCTATCAGGGCGCCCATCGAGAGGTCTTTCGCCAGCGCGCCGACTGGTTCGAGAAATCGGATCAAGCGACGTCGGTGTTGTGGTGGGTACCCGATGGCCATCAACCTGATCTGGCCGAAGCCGGCGAAAAGCTGATCCGGCTCAGAGTTCGGGGACCCGCCGATGAAGCCTTCGACTTCGCGTACGCGGCCCGGCTTGTCGTAGGGGAGCGCCCGGGGCATACCGACCGCGGCCAGTCCGCGAACCACTAAGGTTTCGCACGACAAATGAGGAGAGGTGGCCGAGTGGTCGAAGGCGCTCGCCTGCTAAGCGAGTAAGGGGTTTATACCTCTTCGAGGGTTCAAATCCCTCCCTCTCCGCCACACCGATGAAGCCCCGGATCCGTCCGGGGCTTGTCTGTCGTAGGGAGGGCGCTACCCGAGGCCGACGCTTAGGCGAGGGTTGCTTCGATCCACTCCTCGACGAGTTCGGCGAGAACGGGAAGTGGCACCGATCCGCTGGTCAGGACCGTGTCATGGAACGTCTTGATGTCGAAGCGATCGCCGAGTCGATTTTCGGCCGATGCCCTCAGACGACGGAACTCACGCTGGCCGATCTTGTAGGTGAGCGCCTGAGCGGGGTACCCGATGTAACGGTCGACTTCGATGGCCACCGTGTCGTGCTTGATCGGCGTGTTCTCCGTCATATAGGCAATGGCCTCGTCTCGCGACCAACCCATGGCATGAATTCCCGTATCGACGACGAGGCGGGCGGCACGCCAGGCGTCGGCGGCAACCATGCCGATCCGATCCAGGTCACTTTTGTAAAGTCCCATTTCGTCGGCCAGACGTTCCGAGTACAAACCCCACCCCTCCGAATACGCCATGATCAGCTCGTAGCGGCGGAACATCGGCAACTCCCCGGCTTCGGCATTGATCGCACACTGCAAGTGATGGCCCGGTACGGCCTCGTGGACTGCCGTCGCCACCATGTCGAACCGATGAACCGACTTGGGTTTGGCCGTGTTGATGAAATATGTGCCAGCACGGGAACCGTCAGCCGGCGGAGGAAAGTAATAGGCGGGAGGCATGTTCGGAGCCAGCGAAGCTGGAATCTCCGCCATCTCGCAAGGCGCTTCGGGAAGGTGACCGAACCACTGGGGGGCGAGCGCCTCTGCTTTCATGATCACGGAGCGGTTGAACTCCAGCAGTTCTTCGGTGGACTCGAAACGGAGTGACTCGTCGGTTCGGAGCCGTTCGAGCAGCTGCGGAACATCCGAGATCCCGAGCGCGGTCTGCCCATATTTTGAGAACTCCTCCTGGATGGTCGCCATCTCTTCAAGGCCGATCTCATGGATTTCGTCGGCTGTGAGCGACACGGTCGTGAAGTCTTTGATGAGCCGTTCGTAATATTCGGCGCCGCCGTCCACCCAGCTCAGCCCTGCTCGGTCTTGCGGCCGGCCCTCAGGCAGAATCCGCTCGGCGATCGTATTGCGGTATTTGGCCAATGCGGGCCGGACGTGGTTTTGAACCACGCCGGTCATGGAAGCGATCCAGGCCTCCTGTCCCTCCCAGTCGGGGATAGCGATATTGACGAAAGGATCGGTCTCGAGCGGTGAGTTAAGGTAGCTGTCGATCTGAGCGAGCGACCGTTCCATGTTGCCGCTTGATGCGACTTTGCCTTGTGCCAAGCCCTCGAGATGACGGGCCAGGTGGCTGTCGACGAGGGCGCCTACCTTGCGGTAGCGCTCAAGCAACATCTCGGCGTGTTCCGGTTCGTCTGCAACGGTGCGAGATGGTGCGGCAATGAGCATCGAGTGCACCCCGATCATCGGGTCGATGCGCAGCATCAGCCCAAGTTCGTGGATGACCGTTTCCGACGACTCCACCGCGTCGATCAGCATGTCACGGGTGATCCGATCCTGGCGGCTGAGTGATTTCGGTTGGATCTCCTCGGCTTGCCGGGCGATCTCGCGAAGCTCGCTCATCACCTGATCGATTGTCTCGGGTGATACGTTGCTGATTTCCGAGTCGAACCGGTGGTCGCCATACATCGTGGCGCTCTCGGGCGAAAAGCGCATCTGGAGATCCCAATACTGGGATGAAAGTTCAGCGATTCCCATGTAAACCGATATCCTCCCCGTGATCGCTGTGCGGCGTTGGGCGCCATTCTGGTCTTAAGGACCGGTCGCGTCGAACTTTCAATAGGCTATTCTTTTTCGCACACGCACCCGTAGCTCAATTGGATAGAGCGTCTGACTACGGATCAGAAGGTTGGGGGTTCAAGTCCCTCCGGGTGTACCAGCGAAACCCCTGCGTATGCAGGGGTTTTGGCGCGAACCCTGCTCCCGAACCTCCTGACGTTTGGGAGCCATCTCGGGAGCCATTCGTCGTCCGTAGGGAGTAATGATCCCGACTACGCCGCCCAAAACCGCGAGGTGTTCCGCCTTGAGATCCGCTACTTCTGCTCTTTGTCGACCAGGTTGATGGCCGCACTAAGGCCTTGTTTCAGACAGTCCGATAGCCGGGTGTCACCACATTCGGCCTTCTCCGAATCTCGCCCAGGACGCATGAGACCCGACTCACGGATACTCGTAGGAGGGGAAATGAGACCTCCTCCGCCAGGTAGCGTCCACCATGTATCACCCGCCGGCGGATCGAACGTAGAGGTGAGAAGCATCTCCGAATCACGCAAGCACAGACCGTACGCACCAACCTAAAAGCGGGTTTCCGTCACGTTGTCACTGTACCTGCCACCACCAGATACCACCCTTCTCCAAGCTCGCGATAGGCACCGCATCGTGATGGTTCAACCTTGACCTGTTTCAGCTTGGCTGGCCGTAACCGGCTTGAGTTCACGCCATTTCAACGAAGCCCGATGAAGTCTGCGAGGTGATCGTACGTGTCAATCAGTTCGACCGTCACATGGTCGGGCGTTAGATCAGCCAGCAGGCTGGCTAGTTCGGTGCTTCCCAGCGGACGGTCTGTTGCCATATCGACGAGATGACCATGGTACCAGCGAAACCCCTGCGTGAGCGGGGGTTTCATTTTTGGCCGCAATTGGGCGCCTGAGACTTTCTTGGTTGTTTTCTTGGTTCGTTGGCTGATCCGCCCGCAGACCTCGCATTACTCGGACAGCATGGAGGCAGTATCCGCGGTAGAACAACTATCACCTGCGTGCCTCCGCAAGCAGCCATCGGCCCAGACCAAACAACAAGAACCGAAACTCACGTGTCAACGATGTGGAAAACCCTGCGATTCCAGTAGAGGCGGTCGTAGCGGGCTTCTCCAAAAGGCTCGAGTATGCCGAGGTTCACCAGGGCTGCAATTGCGTTTCGGTTCGCTTGATTGGATCGACCGTATCTACCTTGTGCCGACGCAACGCTGATTAGCGGAAATGCGATAATGTCGTCAGCGATCTCCAGAGCAAGTCGAGCTCGGGGAAGTTTACTACGGACCTCATCGCTGATCTCGCTTCGCAATTGAAGCAGTTTCATGATCCGATCGTGACCGGATCTCGCCTCAGCCGCTACAGCGTCGGCGAAGAACTCGACCCATGGCGCCCAATCTCCAGTTTGACTCACCGCGAGAAGGTGATCGCGATACTCGTCAGCTCGATCCTTGAGCCAGGCTGAGACCGACAGGACTGGTGTTCTAAGTACTCCGTCACTCATCATCTGGAGCACGGCAACCAACCTGCCGAGACGGCCGTTTCCGTCGGTGTAGGGGTGAATCGTTTCGAACTGATAGTGAGCCAGCGCGACGCGCACAATGAGCTGCATCTCGGACGCAGCCGTTGTGTTGGTGAGCCACGACACCCATCGCTCATAGAGGCCCCGCAACTGGTCGCCAGGCGGCGGCGGAACGAATCGTGCTTCGCTAACCCTTTTGTGTTTTGCCCCGATGAACACCTGGGTCTCGCGTATGGACCCTGCGTCTGGCCCGTCGCTTTCGGTGCCTCGGACAATCTCCGCTTGCAGAGATGAGATCATGTGGCTTGTGATGGGGCGGTCCCCGATCCAAGCGTAAGCGGAGTCCGCCGCTCGAGCGTAGTTCATCACCTCGCGCACGTTTGGCGCCACGTTCTCTTGTGGGCCGTCTTGGGGAAGCACCTCCGCGACGAACAGGTCCGTGAGGTTGGCATAGGTGCCCTCTAGCGCCGACGTTCCTATCGCTTCGCGCCGAGTCGCCATACGAGTGACAAGTTGAGGATTGGGCACGAGACTGGCTGCAGCGTCGAGCCGACCCAATTCGGCATTAGCTTCGCTCACCACAAGCCACACCGAACCGGGGAGCTCGACTCTGGTTGGCAGGTCGTCTGGTATGAAAGCTTCTACTGCATACGTTTCTTGGAAACGCGGGTCGAAACCGGAGATCGGTACTACGGAACCAATAGGGGAGTCGCCCAGAGAACGCACAACTTGGAATCTAGTCGCCTAATTCCAAGTCACGCGCGCGAAACTTGGAATTACGCTTGTGTAATCCAAGTTTCGTACTCTCTCTCCACCAAGACCTGGCAACTACACAGACCGCACTTCAACTTAGAACAGTGGCAAAGCGGGCAGCTTGCGGTATCTGTCACACCAGATTCGGAATCGCAGTCGAGAGCGTTGAAGCGAGCTGTCCAAGCCACCGGCAAGCACCTGAAGGACTCTGTGGCACGAATCGCGTCGGCGGCCACCCACGGGGACGGAAACCAGCCAAGGAGTCGGTCCGCGTGTCCGTTCCTCCCGGAAGGCGGTTGGCTGAGTTACCCGACTAGAACGTTCAAGAAACTGCTTCAAGAATCAGGTCACAGGGTTGGCGCTTGATGTGACAAGAGCTTGGCACCTCCCTGAGGAAAACCCGGTAGCTCGTGCACATACACCCCTCGGCCCTGATCTCCGCCCGAGCAGTTGGCCCGCTACCTCGTTGGCGTTGGTGCGACAGTCGGTCGGGATTCTGCTCCGGTCAGCCGACTCTCTCGGTGCACGTCACAGCTCTGGGAGCCAAGTTGGGAGCCATTCGCGGTGGACTCGTGTGGACGGCTGTGGACACCCATGGAATTGAAAGCCTCTCGTTCCGGGCTGTACGGACGCCTGTGGACGCCCACGGACACGGCTTGTAGATCTACGGATCAGGAGGTTGGGGGTTCAAGTCCCTCCGGGTGTACGGCAACTTTGGCCTCGCCAAAGTTGCTCAACAGTTTCGGTTTTGCCAAAACTGTCCCACGAAGCCCCTGCGAGAGCGGGGGTTTCGTTGCGAACCCTG
>JAGXFS010000040.1 GCA_024637275.1 Acidimicrobiia bacterium | reverse complement strand
CCAATCGCTGCCAGACGACGTGAGTTCGCCGCTGGAAGGGCTGCAGCCCGTCAAGCGCTGCATGGTCTGGGGGCTGATCAAGTGCCGATCCTCATTGGCGGCAGTCGGGAACCGATGTGGCCCAACGGCACCATTGGGACCATCACTCACTCCGACGGCATGGCCATGGCCGCCGTTGGATGGCGGACGGCATTCTCAGGAGTCGGCCTGGACGTCGAGAGCCTCGATCGGGCGTTTCCTGACCTACTGGCAATGATCACGACGGCCTCGGAGCGGGTTGGTCTCAGTCGGATGTTGAGCCAGGCCCCCGACCGCACTGCCGTCGCGATATTCGCCGCCAAGGAAGCCCTCTACAAAGCACTGTTCCCAGAGGTGGGGAAGCTCTTTGGTTTCGATGCCGCCTATGTCCGACCCGGCCCGAACCCGGACCGCTTGACGATCGAGCTGGTCGATGACCTGGCCGCCGGCGTTTCGGCGGGAATGAGCTACGTCGTCCAGACCACCTGGCGGCCTCCCCTGGTGCTTGCCTCGCTGGCCATCGAAGCAACCTGATCGTCGGTGACGAACCGGACAATCAACCCGATACGATGCGGCCGTCTTTGAGTTCGATCACGGCGTCAACACCGCTGAGGACGCCCGGGTTGTGGGTAATGAGCAGAACTGCCGGGCGGGGCTGCAGGGTGGCGATGTTGTTGATGACGGCGTGGAGAGCATCCCGGTCGAGGTGGTTGGTCGGCTCGTCGAGGATGAGAATGCTGGGTCGGTGGATTACCGCTCGGGCTATGGCAATCCGTTGACGTTGACCCCCAGAGAGAAACACGCCTTCGTCGCCGACGTCGGTGTCCAGACCGTCCGGCAGATCAGCCACGAATGAAGCTTCGGCGATCTTGAGAGCCCGATCGATGTCGTCGTGTGTCAATCCGATCCGACCGTAGGTGATGTTCTCTGCCACCGATCCGTGGAGAAGCAAAGTGTGTTGGGGTACAACGCCCATCATCTTGCGCAGTGAAATCATGTCGAGTTCTGGATAGGGGACAGAGTCGGCCAGGATCTCGCCCCGGGTAGGCCGATAAAAGCCGAGCATGAGACTGACGAGCGTCGACTTCCCCGATCCGTTGGGTCCGGTTATGGCGGTGACGCTGCCCGGATGCAGTTCGAGCGATACGCCGTCAAGGACGGGTTCGTCGCCGTAACCAAATGTGACGTCGACCACTCGGAGGTGACCGGTGAAGTCGATCGCAGTTGTCCCCTGGTACGGGCGAGCGTCGACCTCGGTTAGCAAAGCGTCGAGGTGGGTAAGTGAGGTGACCCCCTCGATAACGGCCGGGACTCTCAGAGCGATTCCGCCAAGGGGTCCACGCATCAGGGCAAACCCGGCATAGAACGAGATGAGGTCTCCCAAGGACAGTTTGTCCTGGGCGACGAAGATGCCACCAACGATGAGAACGGTCGCTCCCGCTAGAGCCAGGAGGGTTGTCTGTGACAGTGAATAGGCCTTATTCCAAACGCTCTGCTGGACTCCGGCTTCTTCCAGCTCGGCCGCCCGCACGGCGATGCCCTCCATTTCGATTTCTTCAGCACCATGCGTGCGGATCAAGTCCATGGTTCGGAGAATCCGCAGGACATCGCGGCTGAAGCGCTCGAACATGCGGTGTTGGTGTCGGACCCGACTGCGCAGAGCCCGGCCCAAGAACCGGCCGGAAATCATGATGGCAGGCCCGAATCCGAGGGTTATCGCCGCCAGAATCGGATTCATCCGGACCAGGACTGCCCCGATGCCTATCACGATGACGAACCCGGGTAGGTAGGTGTCAAAGACGGCTTTGGTTCCCCGATCGATGCGGCCAGACTCCTGCACGATCTGGTCGTGGAGGACAGACGGCTCCTGGGAAGTTACGTACCTTCTACTCACGAGGAACAGTTTCTCAACGGCATCTTGGCGGAGGCGCTTGATGGCATCGCGGACCACGGCAGCGGTCACATATCCCCCCCACAGCGACAAGCCGGCGCCCACGAGCGTGAGGCCGAGAATCGTGGTGCCGATGGTCAACAACAAATTGATGTCGCGCGCCGGGATCGCTTCGTCGATCGCTTGGCGCACGAATATTGGGATAGGAATCAAGGTGAGCGCGTTGAGGATCGACAGCAGTACCCCCCAGGCGAGCCGTCCTCGCGAGGGCCGGTACAGGGCGATGTAGCGACGGAACGCAGCCCAGCTCATCGGGTTGTTACTCCCGGCTCGGTCGGCTCTCCGGTGAGGGCCGCCTGGATCTGCGCAGCGACCCGGTCGGCGTGCGGAGCGCGCATAAGCGACTCCTCACCGCGATGTGTTCCGGGTACGCCGACGACTTCAAGATTCGGTCCGACGAGTTCTCGCCAGGCGGCAATGACGCCTGCCTTGGCCGGATCGGTGGGGTCGCCGGCCATAACGAACAGCATGCGTCCGTCGTAAGGTCCTGCCTCGTAGGTCGATGCCGCCTTTGCTGCGGCTCGGAACATCAGCCTCTCCACCAGGCGCGGATTGAGCGGCCGATCGGTTGCACGAGCTATCACAGTTTTCGGCCCGTGCCGGAGGCGTCCGCCGACTCGTCGGGCGCCAAGAGCGAGCCGTTTGGTCAGGGGCGGGATATTGCCCGGATGGGCTTTTCGCCGGAGCTTCCGCCGCTCTCGGGGCCCCTCCCCGGAGGCTTTCTTGGGCCGAACTCGAGCGTCGATGACAACGACGAGCTCGACCTCCTCGCCCTCGTCTCGGAGCCTTCTGGCTACTTCAAAGGCGATCAAGCCACCCAGGGAGTAACCGGCGAGAACGTAGGGGCCGGTGATTCCTTGCTCAGAGATGGATGTTCGGCAGTGATCCGCCAGGGCTTCGACCGTGTTGAGTGGCGACGCTCTTCCGTCCAGCCCGACAGCTTCGATCCCGACGATCGGGCGACCGGCGTTGAGGCTGCGCGACATTAGTTCGTACGTCATGACATTGCCTCCGGCGGGAGGCATGCAGATAATGGGGCTTCCCGAACCTTGAGATTTGATGGTGACGACTGGGCCTTTGGGTTCGGTACGCGGTGCACTTATCAGGGCGGTGAGGGCCGCGAGGGTTGGGGCCTCAAACAACGCCGACAATGGAAGTCGCTCGCCGTAGTGCTCTTCGATGGCGGCCATCAGTCGGATCGCCAGGAGTGAGTGTCCGCCGAGGTCAAAGAAGTTTGAATCCGCACCGATGCCTTCGATCTCAAGTGCCTCTTCCCAGAGACGCGCCATGGCAATCTGGGCACCTCCGTGAAGTCCCCCGGAGGTAGGTTGCGCAGTGTCGGGAGCCGGAAGAGCGGAATCATCGATCTTGCCGTTCGGGGTGATCGGCAGCGCATCGAGGACGACTGCCGCCGAGGGGATCATGAATCCGGGGAGGAGGGGGTATAGGTGGTCGATGGCAGTTTGAGGTGTGACCTGCCCGACGACGTAGGTGACGAGGCGCGAGTCGTGCTCCGTTGATCGGACGACGACATGGGCTTGCTCGATCGCCGGGTGGCTTCTCAGGTGCGCCTCGATTTCGCCCGGTTCAATGCGGAATCCTCGTAACTTGATCTGCCGGTCGATTCGTCCCAGAAACTCGATGTCACCGTTGCTGTGACGCCGAACCAGGTCGCCGGTTCGGTACATCCGCTGCCCTCCGAGCATCACGAAGCGTTCGGCGGTGGCGAGCGGGTTTCCTCGGTATCCGGCTGCGAGCCCCTGACCCCCGATTACCAATTCTCCGGGTGATCCAGTGGGAAGCGGGTTGAGGTGGGCGTCAACCACGCTGACGGAGGCTCCGGCTATGGCAGTCCCGATGGGAATCGACTTGGCGCCGTCCGGGACGGTGCCGATGAGTTTCCAGGTAGCGAACGTCGTGGTCTCGGTAGGGCCGTATGCGTTCACCAATCTGCGGGGCGGACCGGTGGAGAGACACAGCCGCACCTTGTCGGGATCCAGCGCCTCGCCTCCAACCAAGAGGGTGTCGAGGCTCGAAAAGGCAGCTGGCGAATGCAGGATCACCGCGTTGAACAGCGCGCTTGTCAGGAACATCACGGTGATACCGCCGATGCGGATCTCGTCTGTAAGTGTTTCAGGTGCGAGCAGCGTTGCATTGTCGAGTACGTGCAGCGTCGCACCATTGAGCAGCGTCCCCCACACTTCGAATGTGGCTGCGTCGAACCCGGTGTTGGAGGCGAACCCGATGACGGTTTCACTGTCGATCTGGACGTAGTCGGGGTCGCAAACGAGGTTGATAATCGACGCTTCTTCGATCTCAACGCCTTTGGGAGATCCCGTCGAACCCGACGTATACATGATGTATGCCATCCGGTCTGATACCGGATAGGGTTCGCCCGCGACTACCCGGGC
Source organism: Acidimicrobiia bacterium (assembly GCA_024637275.1). GTDB lineage: Bacteria > Actinomycetota > Acidimicrobiia > Spongiisociales > JAENVV01 > JAENVV01. The sequence goes on along the minus strand of JAGXFS010000040.1, from coordinate 11,944 downwards.
CTCTACGAGAGGACGGGCGATGCTGGTTCCCAGAGACAGAATGACTCTCAGCCCTGCGTCTTCGGCGATTGTGTCGATCCGTGCTTGCGGGTAACCAAGATCGAGCGGCACGTAGACGGCTCCGGAACGCACGATCCCCACTATTGCGGCGACGAAGCCGGCTCCCCGGGGCATTTGGATCCCCACCGTGTCACCCGGACCAATTCCGGCCTTGGACAGTCCCTTCGCTACTTCATGGGATGCGGCGCCGATCTCGGCATACGAGTACGAGGTACTACCTTCAACTACCGCGATCTCCAAGCCCACTCGCCCGATGACGTTGTCAACGAGCTCGATCAGGCTGGCGCTTGGGATTGATCTCGGCGCAGACTCGGGAACGGTCGATTCGACTCGCAGCATGTCGATGCGGACGTCGGGTTCATCAGCGACGGCCTTGAGCAGCGCTGAGAAGTGATCGGCCATCGCATCGATCGTGCTCTGATCGAAGAGGTCGCTTCTGTACTCCAAGAGGAACCTCACGTCGCCTCTGACGTCCGTGACGTGGGTTCGAACGTCGAACTTCGCCGGATGTGGGCCCAAAGGGATCCCGAGTGGAACCGTCGACAGGTGTGGCAAGTCGAGCTGTGCCATGGGTGCGGACCGAGAATCAAACATGGTCTGGAACACCGGGGTCCGGGAAGGGTCTCGCGGTGCGTCTAGATGTTCGACGACTGCGTCGAATGGAACGTGCCGGTGAGCTAGAGCGTCGAGGACTGTCGATCGGATCTGTTTGAAGTACTGGCGGAGAGTGAAACTCGGGTCGATACGGATGCGGATTGGGAGCGGGTTCACGAAGAAGCCGACGACGTGCTCCATCTCGACGCTGTTCCGTTCGTTACTCGGGATTCCCACAACAAAATCGTCTTGCCGGGTGGACCTGTAGATCAGCAGGGCGTACGCGGCGAGGTAGGTCATGAAGGGCGTCATACCTTCATCCTGTGCGAGGCGTTGAATCGCATCGGAGACGTCCCGATCAACGTCGCGTCGCACCAAGCCGGCTTCTCCTCCCGAATGCCGGGGACGAATGCGGTCGGTGGGGAGATCCAAGTTTGATGTCGATCCATCCAGGGTTTTCAGCCACCAGTCGAGGTCGGGATCGTCTGGCGTGAGGTGGCGCGCTTGCTCTGTCGCGAACTGCGCGTACGAGCCCAGCACGTCAGGAAGGTTGGCGGAAGCGCCACTGAGATGGGCTGTATAGAGCGCCTGGAGGTCATTGCGCACGATGGACATCGAGTCGGCGTCCGTGGCGATGTGGTGAGCAACAATCGAGAGGATGTGGTCGTCGGGGGCAATCCTGAAGACCGTCGTGCGAATCGGGTGTTCGATGGCCAGGTCGAACGGTGCCGATGCCTCGCTCCGGAGCGCGGTCGCCACGTCGGGGGGAGACGGACCAACTTCGATGATTCTCAGTGGGACATGGCGCGGCGCGTCAACAACCTGGAACGGGACACCACGATCTTCTTGGATACGAGTTCTGAACACTGGATGGCGAGCGATGATGGTGTCGATGGCATGCTGCAACGCCTCGATCGAAAGGTCGCCTTTCAGCCGAACTCGCCAGGGGGTGTGGTAGTCACCTGCTTCCGGAGTGAGCATGTGAAGAAACCACAAGCGGCGCTGGGCGAAAGACAGCGGACTGCGCTCGATCGGCGGTTTGGCCGCGACAAGTGCGGCCCCGGTCGGAGTGCCGCTACGAAGCTTCTCGATCTCGCCCACGAATGATCGAGGCGTCGGTGACTCGAAAATCGCGCTGATGGGAAGCCCGATGTCCCACTCCGCGTCGATCCGTGAGAAGGCCCGGATCGCGGTGAGTGAATGACCGCCGAGTTCGAAGAAATTGTCGTCAGGACCGACTTTGGTTCCAATTACCTCGCCCCAGATGTCGCACATGCGGGCGAGCAAGACGGGATCGACAGTATTGAACTGATCTGATACCACAGAGGTTGTCGAACCATGATCTGATGGGGCGCGTACGAGGTCAGCCTTGGCATGAATCACCGAGTCCGGGTTCGACACAAGCCGGTGCGCCAGTCGGTCGAAGTCGTCGATCAATTGCGCGATAGTTGAGGCATCGAAAAGTTCGGTGTTGTAGACCAGATTGCCCGCCAAGGTGTCGCCGTCGCCTTCGAGGTACATGGTGAAATCGAACTTCGAAGCTTCAGATTGGCGTTCCACCTGTTCGGCAGCGACCCCGGAAAAGTCCGGAGCGGCGGTGAACGCCGAGACGCCGTACTGGAACAACACCTGGAAGAGCGGCGATCGGTCAGCGTGTCGGGTTGGAGCCACGGCCCGGACCACGTGTTCAAACGGAACCTCCCGGTGGTCGAATGATTCCAGCACGGTACGTCGGACCGCCCGAAGAACGTCGCGGAAGCAGGCGCCAGGCTCGAGTTTATGCCGGATGGCCAGTGTGTTCACGAGGAACCCGATCAAACTCTGAGTGTCGCCCGAGCCGCGATCAGCACTGGGTATACCGACGACGACATCGTCGCTGCCCGACCGCTCGTGCAGATGAGCAATGAAGACCGCCAGACTGAGCATGAACCCGGTCACGGACTCCTGTCGAGCCAGGGTTTGAAAGTCATTCTTGGTGGTGTGCTTGAGTACGAACCGAAGGTTTTGTCCGCCGAATGTCATGATGGGCGGGCGGGTCCGGTCGGTCTTGAGATCAATGATGTCCGGGGCCCCCGCAAGGTTGTCACGCCAGTACGCCAAATCGTCCTCGTACCCGCCTTCCTCGAGTGCCTGGCGTTGCCGGATCGAGTAATCGACGTACTGAATAGGTAGTGGATCCAGGTCCGGCTCCGCACCGACCCGGAGTGCGTTGTAGATGGAAGAGAGCTCCGTGAACAGGATCGGCATCGACCATCCGTCACTAGCAATGTGGTGCAAGACGGTGACGAGCAGATGTTCGTCTGGCGCCAGTCGCACAACGGTGGTTCGCCAGATCGCATCGTGAGCAAGGTTGAATGGATACGAGGCTTCCGCGATCCGGATCCGGGTTGCCTCTGCCCGCTTGTCGCCAGGCCAGTCGTCTAAATCGATCAAAGCGAACTGAACCGGACCCGGTGGATCTACTTCCTGGAATGGATCGCCATCGGTGGCGGCGTATCGGGTTCGGAGGATCTCGTGGCGGGCGACGAGACGTTCGCAAGCAACCCGGAGCGTATCAACGTCGAGTGGGCCGCGCAGGATGTAGGCCTTCGTGATGCTGTAGTTGTCGCTCCCGGGATACATCCGGTCGAGCACCCAGAGGCGCTCCTGTGCCGACGACAAAGGAGCCCGCTTCACGCTCTGACCGTCGGGACCTGCCTTACGATTTCTGGCTTCGAGTAACGCTCGTTTGGCGGGCGACAACTGGGCGATGCGATCTGCCGTTTCGGACGATTCCGCCTCGGTCGGTTCGGGCTTCGGCTTGCCAGATTCGCCCTGCAGGCGACGTTCTAACAGCGCGCGTTTTGTGGGGGAGAGGGCAGCCAGACGATCCTCACGCCGGCTCGGTGCGGGCTCGGACATCACGGTCGATGATTCGGCCACGAGTCGGCAAATTTGGGCCCGGTCAATCTTGCCGTTTGCGTTGATCGGTAACGCGTCTACCACGACGTAGCGGGCAGGGATCGCAACTCGCGGGATGGTCGGGGCAAGGTGTTCGCGCAAGGCTGCGGTAGTGGGCGGGGCACCGTGGGGAACGATGGCGGCATCTACGCGGATAATCCGGCCCCCGTGTTCGATCGGAACGATCACCGCCCGTCTTATGCTCGGATGCTGTTCGAGCTTTGTTTCAATTTCTCCGGGTTCGATGCGCACTCCGAGGATCTTCATCTGCAGATCGGTTCTCCCAATCACCACGAGAGCCCCGTCGTCGCGCATCTCACCGATATCGCCAGTCCGGTAAACAATGTCGTCGGGGTCGCCGGTGAGTGGGTTGACGACGAACGCCCTGTCATCGTCGACGTTGATGTATCCGAGCGTGCCGAACGCGGTCCGGATGACGATCTCGCCTCTCGACGCCGGCTGGTTCCCCTCGTCGAGGATGAGAATTTCCGTTCCGGGCAGTGGGTTACCGATCGGGATTGGGTCGTCGTCAGTCGTGTCGCCAACGACCTGGAAGGTTCGAATGAAGGTGGTCTCGGTCGGACCATAGAAGTTGACGAGTTCTCCCGTCGGGGATACCCGCGAACGCCACTCCGAGACTAAGCGGCCCGTCAGGATCTCTCCGGAAAAGAACACCCAGCGAAGACTGGAAGTGGAGGCTTCCAACGGTTCGAGCCACATTTCTGCGTGTGACGGTGTCGCGTTGATGACCGTGATCCGTTGGTTTCGCAGCCAGGCGATCGCCTGGTCCGGATCGAGGGGATCGGGAGCCACCACGATTCGAGCCCCGGTGAGCAGGGGCACGAAGACTTCCCGCATCACGGCGTCGAAGCCGAGGTTGCGGGTTAGCGCCACCCGGTCGGAGTCGTCGATGGCGAAGGTTTCGGCCATCCAATGCATGAATTGGGTGAAGCCGCCCCACGATCCGATGATCCCCTTCGGTTTCCCTGTGGATCCTGAGGTGAAGAAGATATACGCCGGGTCGGACTCTGTGCGAGCCAGAACCTTGAGGTTCGTCGCCGCTGGCTCGTGGTCGGGCCAAGCCGGAAGACGTAGAAGGGGGATACCTTCGGAAACCAGTGAGGCTCCCTCGCCGATTTGGATAGCGACGCTTGCCCCCGATTCGGAGATCATTCGCTGGCGGCGCTCGACCGGAGTCGAAGCATCGAGTGGGACAACAACACCACCTACGGCAAGCGTCGCGATCATGGATGCGACGGCTGCTGGTCCGCGCGGACCGATAATGGCCACCCGGTCGTCAGGAACAACACCGTGTTTGGTGAGGGACTCAGCAATTTCCGCCGACCATTGGCTGAGCTGAAGATTGGTGAGCGCACGACCGGACGCCTCAATCGCTACACGGTCCGGGTTGCGCATCGCCCTTTCTGCGAAGGATTGGATAACCGAGGGGGACCCGTCGTGGCGTACATCGGTCCTGGTGCGCACGCGGTCGCTCATCAGTCTTGGCCTGCGTCGAGTTGCCGCATCATCGCTTCAGCTTCTTCGTCCGTCATCTGTTCAAGAGCGGTTAGGAAATCATCCAGGTCGTTGTCGCCGCTAGTCGTGGACCCCATTTCTTGGCCGGTTCCCCCAGTACTGGTTCCTCGCGCGGTGGCCGCGATCATGTCTGAGAAGGCTCCGAACGTGGGGTATTCGAACAACTGGGTCAGTTCGATGGCCAGATCGAGATGGGCCTTGATTCGCGAGATCACCTTGATGGCAAGCAGAGAATGGCCACCGAGGGCGAAGAAATCATCTTGTCGTTCGACTGCTTCGAGGCCCAGAACGTCGCACCAAATGCGGCCGATAGCGTCGACATGATCCAGGACAGGTGCCTGCGGATCGACCGTCCTGACTTCGTCCCTCAGGAGGGCGTTCCTGTCGACCTTGCCACCGATGGTCAAGGGGATTTGCGGGACTTGAGTCAGTTTGGTCGGCACCATGAATTTCGGAACTCCAAGAGAGTCCCGTATCGCTTGGAGGTCGATTGGGCGGCCGTCGTCGCTAGTGACGAAAGCGCGGAGTTCCATCTCGCCGTTAACCGCCGGACTGGCGACCACTACCGCAGCATCGATACCTGCCGCTGCCCGAAGAGCCGCTTCGACTTCGGCGGGCTCGACCCGGTAGCCCCGGATCTTGACCTGTCGATCCACCCGACCGATCACCTCGAGGGTTCCGTCCGATAGCCAACGGCCGACATCTCCGGACCGGTACATCCGGGTTCCTTCGAGTTTCGAGAATGCGTCAGGAGTGAATCGCTCCGAAGTGAGTTCGGGTGCGTTGAGATAGCCTCGAGCGACCAAGGGCCCACCGATGAATAGCTCTCCATGAATTCCGATGGGAGCCAGTTCGCCGAGCCTGTCGAGCACGTAAACCTGAGATGGCGCTCTCGGCGGTCCGATGGCGATCCATTCATGGGTAGCCGGCTGTGGTTCGGGGAAGTCGTTCGCGGCGACCCAGACCGTCGTCTCGGTCGGTCCGTACGAATCGACGGTGCGGATGTTTCCCCCGGTCATTTCGAGCCACGTGTCGATGATGTCCGCCCGCACCTGCTCGCCACCGAACGCGATCAGTCTGAGAGTGACTGGCACTGTGGTGTTGGTCGCGACGAGTTCTTCGACCAGGACGTGGAAGAAGCCGGCCGAGATACGCAGGTGGCTGATCTGGTGGTCCTCCAGCCAGGCCACGAGACGAGGAATTGAGTAGATCGATGCGTCGTCCCGGACCACAATTGTGGCACCCCCGACGAGGGCAGCGTGCAGGCTGTTCATATGGGCATCGAATGACAGGCTGTGGAACCACACGATCCGATCGGCCTCACCGAGGGGCTCGAAGTTGGCGGTCTGCTCGAGGAACCACGCCACATTTCCTTGCTCGACCATGACCCCTTTGGGCGGCCCGGTCGATCCAGAGGTGTAGAGGAGATAAGCGAGATCATGCGGGTTCGGTTGGCCCGGATACGGTGGTCTTTCTTCGGTGGCCAACTTCGATATTTCCACGACCTTGAGCCCGTCGGGTCTCGGCGATGCGACCCGGGTGGTCAGTACAAGCCCGGGTTTGGTCTGTTCGATGACGGTTTCCAACCATTCGCTGGTCAGCTCGGAGTCGATCGGAACGTAGGCCACCCCGGCCCGCATAGCTCCGAATACGGCGGCGGCAGCCTCGATACTGCGCTCAGCGTGCAGAATGACCGTGTCCTCCGCTGCCAGGCCCTGGTCCGCCAATGACCACGCAATTGCATCGACCATGCGGTCGAACTCGGCGTAGGTAACCCGGCGGGGCCCATCCTCCATGGCGATTACCTCAGGCAATCGCTGGGCGGTGGCACGGAGACTGTCGGCTGCTAGCTCGGGCACCGGTAGATACGGAGATTCGTCCGGATTGAAGACCTCGAGAAGGGTCCGCCGCTCCGTGTCGTCCATCAGCGGAACATCCAGAATCGTTGGGTCAGCGTTTCCGCCAACTGCTTCGAGCAACCGGGCGTAGTGGCCTAGCCATCGTTCGATCGTGGCCTGCTCGAACCTTTCCGGGTGGTAGCTGAACGTAATGCTTCCTCCGGTGGGAGTGGTGGTCGCCCGAACAGTGAGGTGGTTGGACGGGCCGAGCTGTGGTTCGAGAACTCCGACGTCGAGATAATCCGACACGCGGCTCTCGTGGTGAAAGTCACGCATCTGGAAATGCACCCGATAGAGCGGTACCCGATCGGCCGACCATGGCCGGACAGCACCGAAAATCTGACCGTAGGGCACCGAAGAGTTCTCGAGCGCTTCAAGCGTCGTTCTTCGGGTTTGCTCTATCACGCTTGAGAAGCTCGGGTTGCCCCGAAGGCGGGTTCGGATCGGGACCAGATTGATGAAACAACCGATCAGGTTCTCGGTCTCAGAGCGCGGGCGACCCGGTGTCGGTACCCCAATAACCACATCGCCGACGCCGGCGTGGCGAGCGATGAGTACCTCTAGCGCTGCGAGGAGGACCATGAACAGTGTGGCGTCGTGCTGTTTGGCGAGATCCTCGAGGCCAGACATGACGTTGCGAGCTATCTCGATCGTCACCGGACTGGCGACGGCTCCCGGAGCAATCCCACGGTCTTCGGGCAGATCTAGATCCGGCGGTAGGTCAGCGAGCTGACGGCGCCAATATTGAAGTTGGGTTTCGAACGACTCGTCGGAGGTCGTTGCGCGCTCCCAGCGTGCATGATCCGCGTAGTCGATGGTAATGGCCGGCAGACCTGTCGCTCCGGTACCTCGGACGGCGGCGTCGTAGTGCGCTATTAGCTCGTTTACGAACAGCGGTTCGGACCAGCCATCGAACACGATGTGGTGCATTGCGAAGGCGAGTAAATGGTCCGACGGTGACACTCGAATGAGGAGAGGGATGAATGGTGCCTCGTTTTCGAGGTCGAAGGGACGGGTCGTGTGCGCGGCGGCGAATGATCGGGCAGTCGCGACGGGATCAGGCTCGTTTGAGACATCACGTATTGGCGTCGGGGGTAGCGGATGTCCCGAGATCTGCACTGGCTCGCCGCCATCGAGCGGAAACGTCGACATGAGCACCGGATGCCTCCGCACTACTGCACCGATTGCCTCGTGCAGGGCGCTTGGATCAAGATCGCCCTGCAGGCTCAGCCAGAGCGGCCGGTTGTTCGTAGGTTCGGCAGCTGCGAGTTGGGCGGTCAACCACAGGCTTTGCTGCACGTGCGTGAGCGGGGCGGTGGCTGACTCGGTGTGTGGGATGGAGGTCGCGCGACTCAGTCGTTCTGAAATGAGCGCGTCGATTGCCGATCGGCGCGACTCGTCAGACATCAGCTACGAGCAATTCGTCGACGAGGTCCGCCTGAGCGGCGACGGTAGGCCGATCAAAGAATGCCACGATCGATGGATCTATTTGGAGGCGCTCTCGAACCCGGTTCAGCAGTCGCATTGCAAGCATCGAGTCGCCGCCGAGGTCAAGGAAACGGTCTTGCACCGAAACAGATGGGCGATCGAGGACTTCGGACCAGATTCCGGCGATGACCTCTTCGGTGAGCGTACGCGGGCCGACCCATTCGACCGTGTCGCCCCCAAGTTCGTCGAGGTCGGACAGGCCGAGTCGTTCGGCCATACCGATGCGCTGCAACTTGCCGGTGGGGCCCAATGGAAGAGTCTCCATGAAGATGATCCGACGTGGCACCTTGGCCGAGGACAGGCGAGTTTCGACCCACTGGCGCAGGGCGAGTTCCTCGATGGCCGCCCCGGGTTCAAGGACGACCGCCGCAGCGGGCTGCTCTCCCAGGCGCTGGTCGGGTACTCCGAATGCCAGGGCCTGCCGCACCAGTTCGTGGTCAAGGAGGACCTCGTCGATTTCTCGCGGTGCGATAGTCTCGCCGGCGCGATTGATCATCTCTTTCGACCGGCCGGTCAGGGTCAGGTAGCCGTCCTCGTCCAATTGGCCCAGATCGCCGGTGCGGAACCAGCCATCCACGAAGGCTCCTTCAACTTCGGTCAGGTAACCCGAAGTCACATTGGGTCCCTTCACAACAACTTCGCCGACCTCACCGCTCCTCTGATGAATCTCACCCTCAGTGAGAATGGCGACCTCCGGACCGGCGGCGATCCCCACGGATCCCGGTTTGCGGTTGGCGGGGGGCAGCGGGTTGCAGGACATCTGATGAGCAGCTTCGGTCATGCCATAGGCCTCGACCACCGGAGCGCCGAAGGCCGTTTCGAGGCCTTCCATTACCGCGGGTGGAAGCGACGCTGATGAGGAGCGAATGAAACGCAGCTGAGGCAACGGGAGGTCCGGGGTGGATTTCACTCGCTCGAGAATCGACTGATGGATCGTAGGTACTGCTGTGTACCAGGTGGGTGACGTTTCGGTCATCCAGTCGAAGAAGTAGGTGGCCAGGTATCCGGGCGTTGCGACGATCGATCCGCCGGAGCGAAGCGGGGCGAGGAGCGCAGCCACAATCCCGTGGATGTGGAACAACGGCATCACGTTTAAGACACGATCGGTCTGGGTGAGGTTGAGCGTATTCCTGACATGTGACGCCGAGGCCGTCAGATTTTCGTGGGTAAGTGGGACCATCTTGGGTCGTGAAGTTGTTCCGGACGTGTGCAGAATCAGCGCAACGTCGCCTGGATCTGGCCGCGGAAAGGCCGCAGCTTCTGGAGGGCGGCCATCGAGGATCGTCACCGATCCGGCGGTCGAACCGGGAGCAATTCGGAGGAGCGGTACCCCGGCCTCAATGCAGGCTTCAACGAGTTCTGCGGTGGTTTCTGGCGTGACGATCATCAATGAGGGGCGTAGATCTGCGAGGTAGAACGACAACTCAGCCGGCTTGAACGCCGGGTTGAGCGGCGCCGCGATTCCGACACTCGTCGAAGCCAAGAAGACTGTGACTGCTTCGGGTCCGTTGTTCACCAGGTTCGCGACGACGTCAGTGCGGTTGATGCCGAGTCCGCTGATCGTCGAGGCGAGTTGCTCGACCGCTTGGGACAGGTCGAGTCCGGATGACGGAGCCCGGTCGGGAGCGAGCAGGACGTCGGGGCTTAACGAGTCAAGCGAGCGAACGATCTCGACAATTGTTCTCATTTCCCCTACCCCAGTTTGCCCCGAAGTCACTTTAGTGGTGACTGAGAGTGAGATCAATGGGTCCAACGCACCATCTATCTACAGCCACCACGTCTCCCTGCTGGGCAGGGATCTGTGCTGGTTCGTCCGATCCTACTCGCGTACACTTTCCCGATGACAGACGCTCGCGTAACTGATTGGCTGCTGGACCCCGATGAGTCAGACCCTTCCATCCGTTGGCAGGTGATGCGTGACGTGCTGGATTCGCCAGAATCAGAATGGCAGGCCGAGCGCGCCAGAGTGGTGTCGGAAGGATGGGGCTCTCGCCTGATGGCCCACGAGGATGCCGACGGACAGTGGGCGGGTGGCGCCCACTTCCCGGCCGATTTCCAGTGGGGGGAAGAAGAGGGCCAGCCGTGGACGTCGACCAGCCATGCCTTATCGCAGCTCCGTGAATTCGGGTACCACCCGGCGTCGGAGCAGGCTCGCCGGGCTGTCGAACTTATCGGCGCAAACTGCCGGTGGGAGCATGACAACCAGCCGTACTGGGAGGGCGAGGTCGAGCCGTGTATCAACGGGAATGCGGTGGCCAACGGCGCCTACTTTGGTGTCGACATGTCACCAGTTGTCGAGAGGCTCGTGGGCGAGGTACTGGAAGACGGTGGCTGGAATTGTGAAGCGGAAAACGGATCTGTTCGGTCGTCTTTCGACACCACCATAAATGTCGTCGAAGGCTTGCTCGAATTCGAGCGTGTCACCGGCGGCACACCCGAATCGCAGGCAGCTCGTAGGTCTGGCGAGGAGTATCTGCTCAAGCGCCACCTCTTCCGAAAGCTAAGCACGGGCGAGCCTGCTGATCGGAAATACCTCTATCTGTCCCATCCAAATCACTGGCACTATGAGGTCTTGAGAGCGCTCGACTATTTTCGGGCCGCCTCCGTCCTCACTGGCCAGGCGCCCGATCCCCGACTGGCCGAAGCGATCGATCACGTCCGTTCGCGACAACTCGAGGATGGGACCTGGCCGCTTAATTGGAAACCGACCGGTCGGGTCTGGTTTGACGTTGACGATGGCGTCGATAAGCCGTCCCGTTGGGTGACCCTTCGAGCTCTGCGAGTACTCAAATGGTGGGACGCCGCCCAGGGGTCCGGCTAACCAAGCCAGGCCAGTAACGTCTGGTGTATGAAGGGATCAAAGGTCGCGATCATTGGAGCGGGCGGGGTGGGAGCCACCATCGCCTATGCCGCCTTGCTGAACGGTGTCGCCAGGGAGATTGCCCTCTACGATATCGATGGTGCCAAGGTGCAAGCCGAGGTACTCGACCTCAACCACGGTCTCAGGTTTACTCCGACTGCCCGGGTGCTGGGGAGCGACCACCTTGACGTGTGCGTTGATGCTGATGTCATAGTCGTGACCGCCGGCGCCAGGCAACGGCCGGGTGAGACCCGGCTTGACCTGGCCGGTCGTAACACCGATATCTTCCGGGAGCTCATTCCGGCGCTCGTCGAACGTGCCCCGGGGCTGTATTGCTGGTGGTGACCAACCCGGTCGATGTGCTCACCTACATTGCGTTGCAGCTGAGTGGTCTTCCACCATCGAGAGTTATTGGCTCGGGAACGGTGCTCGACACATCTCGTCTGCATTTTGTCTTGGCAGAGCGATGCGGCGTAGCTGTCTCCAATGTGCACGCCACCATCGCCGGAGAACACGGTGACTCGGAGTTTGCTCTTTGGAGCAGTGCGGCCATCGGAAACGTCCCGCT
>JAGXFS010000039.1 GCA_024637275.1 Acidimicrobiia bacterium | reverse complement strand
GTGTTGCCAGGTCGGCGATGACCTTCGGCATCCGGTCCGCGCCGACCGACTCCCAGACCGCCCCGGCCACCGAGTTGGTTTCATCTTCGATGGCTTGCCTGGCCCGTCGCCCGTCCTCGGTTAGGTCGCCGGCAACATCGAGGTAACCGTGACTAACAAGACCGTCTAGGGGATGTTCGTGATGAGTGCCCTCAAGCTGGCGCCAGGCTGCGTCGAGTCGTGCCGCCTCCCCAGGAGTCAAACCTGCCGCGTCGATCACAACTGTGTGGGCGTCGGCACGCAGATACCGCAGAGCCGTCAACAGGTGGTGAATCAGATAGGCCGGCGTACCAGCGGGCCGGGGGAGCTCGGTCCATGCTCGCGACAGGATGAAGGCCGGACCCGAATATCGTTCGGGCACGCCGTCGACCGCCGCGCCAAGCGGCTCAAGAAGTTCGGCCAAAGCGGGTTGTCCACCCCAGAGCTCGTCGATCAGGCTCGACTGCAGGGTGGTCAGCCTGTTGGCGAGCTCCAGACATGAAGCGCTCGGTGCAAGCGCTTCATCCACGAGTCCTTGAGCGATGGCGGCGGCAACTTGCTCGTCCAACGTGGTCGGGAGCGCATACCGGTGGAGGCGTTCTAGCAATATCCGGCTCTGGGTGCCTGCCAGGAAAAACGGGCGAAGGTTGATAATCAATCCCGGTCGGTCGAGGCCTGAGTCACTTCGCCAGGTGTGTATGGCGTCTTCGTGAACTGCCCGCATCTGGCGGTGGACCGTCAAAACGAGTCTGTCTACCTGGGGAGCGACTTCTGTTGCGAACTGCGACAAAGGGTGCATGAACCCATCCTGGCACGGCGGCCGTCACAAAATCCGGCCGTCGAAGGTAGTTTCGCGCTAGGCGGCGAGCCCGACGAAAAAAGTAGGGCCAGACCTGAGTCCAGCCCTACTCCATTCGACGATATTTTTGGCGGCTAGGCCAGGTACTTCTCCAGGTCGGCGCCCGTGGTGTCGTTGCCAGCAATGAAGGCTTCGACGTTCGTGTGGGCCTGCTCGTCGGTGTACTGGATGGCCGGGCTCTTCATGAAGTATGAAGAAGCGGCCAGCAGCGGTCCCCCGATGCCACGATCGAGCGCAATCTTGGCGCAACGCACCGCGTCGATGACGACGCCAGCGGAGTTCGGCGAGTCCCAAACTTCGAGTTTCAGCTCAATGTTCAGAGGCACGTCACCGAACGACTTGCCTTCCACCCGGATGTAGGCCCACTTGCGGTCGGTCAACCATGGCACGTGATCGGACGGGCCGATGTGTACGTCGTCCTTGGCGATCCCATGCTCGATCTGCGAGGTCACGGCCTGTGTCTTGGAGATCTTCTTGGACTCGAGGCGGTCGCGTTCGAGCATGTTCTTGAAGTCCATGTTGCCGCCAACATTTAGCTGGCTGGTGCGCTCGACCTTTACGCCACGATCTTCGAACAGACGCGAAAGCACCCGGTGGACGATGGTGGCGCCGACTTGCGACTTGATGTCGTCGCCAACGATCGGAACGCCGGCATCGACAAACTTCTTTGCCCAGACGGGGTCTGAAGCGATGAAGGCGGGGATGCAGTTGACGAAGGCAACACCGGCGTCGATCGCGGCCTGCGCATAAAAGCGGCTGGCTTCTTCGGATCCGACCGGCAAGTACGAGACAAGCACGTCGGCCTCGGCGGCTTTCAAGGCTGCCACGACATCGACCGGGGCGGCTGCTGATTCCTCGACCATTGCCAGGTAGTACTTACCGAGACCATCGAGGGTAGGCCCGCGCTGTACGACGACGTCGAGTTGGGGCACTTCGGAGAACTGGATCGTGTTGTTCTCGCCAGCCCACATCGCCTTGGAGAGGTCGACTCCGACTTTGTTGCTGTCTACATCGAAGGCAGCCACGAACTCAATGTCCGAGATGTGGTACCCGCCGAGATCCACGTGCATGAGGCCCGGGATGTCGTCTGTGCTGACGGCGTCGCGGTAGTACTCGATGCCTTGGATGAGTGAGTTGGCGCAGTTCCCGACGCCAGCAATCGCTACACGAACCTTGTTCGTCATGATGTTCCCTTCGTTTCTTGCATTATTAAACTTTCGACCCATTCGACATCTCGCTGCATGGAGGCTGCTCGATGCTCAATCTCTGACCGGGCATACACCGACCGCGTGGTTTCGGCGACGCTGACTCTCGCCGCGTTTATACGGTCTTTCAGAATTTCGGCCCGTTTGGCCAGTACGGCTACCCGGTCCTGACCGGAAAGCAGGTCGAGGAACGTCATGCGAACCCGGAACCCGCTGGTGTTGTCGACGGTGTCCATGTCTCCGAGTTGGGAGATGAGCATGGCCCGGCCGGTTTCGGTCAGCCGGTATTGTTTGCGACCCTTCTCGTCTTTGGTCTCCGAGACCTCAACGGCGCCCGCCGCTTTCAGGCGGCGTAAAGCCGGATAGACGCTCCCAAACGAGACGCGCCAAAAGCCCATGTCGATGAGTCGGCGATGTAACCCATAGCCATGGGCATCGCCTTCAGTGAGCAGTCCGAGTATCGCTGTTTCAATCATATCGATTCGATATAGTAGCTATATCGAATCGATATACCAACTGGCTTCGACAGCACCGGTGGATCCGACAACCGCTGGGTGGCGGATCGCCCCGCGTGCCCGCTGCATACGCTCGACGGTCTGCGAGGTTTGCGGTCTAACCGCGGAGCGATGCAAGCATCGATCGGGCAGCTTCAGCTTGTATCGGGTCAAACTGGTCGTTGATCGCCAGGGCTTGCATAAGTTCGTCGATGGCCCGGCCGTCCTCGCCGAGCGCAGCCGAGATCATGCCCGCATGAAACATCGCCGGGGCTGACCGAAAACCGTTTGCGAGAGCCCGGTCCGAGGCCCGGCGGGCTTCGTCGCAGCGTCCGACCGTGTGGAGCGCCCATGCGTAGGCATCGTGGGCCTGCGGGTCACTGCGGAAAGCGAGCTCCGCCTCCGCTAGTTCCACCGCCAAGCCAGGGTTACGGTCGTGGTCGGCGAGAAAATAGACGGCCTGCCGGTCGTAGGCCGTTCCGAGAGATCTTCCGAGATCGATGATCGTCTCAGCTGTGTCGAACTGCCGGTCGGCGGCCTCATCATCGCCGAGGAGAATGAATAGGTCCCCAAGACTGGCGAGCGTCTTTGGCTCTGGTACGACCTCGGCGGCCCGTTGGTAAAAGCTGATGGCTCCGCCAACGTCACCTTCTGCGGCGGTGATCTGACCCTGCATCAGATTCGTCAGGATTGAGTCCGGATCATGTTCCGCCGCAAGATCTGAGAAACGCCGAGCGGCCAGCAGGTCACCGGTGTCGAAAGATATTCGGGCTGCGAAATTTTCATACCAGGACCTTCCCCGCGGAATGAGGGATACCGAACTAGTAACCGCCGCTTGGGCGAGTATCCTGGCGGTTTCGTGGTCGCCATCAAGCCACGCGAGTTCGGCCTGTCGTACTTGGACAGCAGGACTGTCGGGAAATTGCGAGGCGACCACCGACAACGCCGACGCCGCACCTTCAAGATCGCCGATCGCGAGGCGAACGTCTGAGCGGATGAGTAGGGCGTCAATCCGCTCGGGAGCTTGTTCAAGGACCCCTTCGACGGTTGCGAGGGCTCCGATAAAGTCATGGACGGCGAACTGTGCTCTGGCGATGCCAAGTCTTCCTGACAGATCTTGCGGTCGCAGCTCGTCGGCCTTGCGATACGCATCCTCGGCGGCCTGGTATCGGCTGAGGTCTCCGGTGGTTCGGCCGGCCTCGAGGTAGAGGGCTCCAAGCGAGAGATAGTCAGACGGGGTGGTGAATTCACCAGTTCGGCTCTCGTACTGGTTGATGAGTCGGCGTAGCTCGTCGGGATCCGTGAATGCGGGAGATACCCGACTCAAGTTTATCGAGGCGTCAATCTGGGTAAGTTCAGGTTGGGCAAAAACGCGCTGGTACGTCCACAATCCGAGCGCGACGATGATGGTTGCCAGCAGAAAGGCGCCGCCTTTTCGAGAGCTCATCGTGGCCAATCTATGGGGCATTGTTTCATTCCGGGCAGCATAGGGTATGACCTTTTGTTCGTAGCGATCGTCGGCGAGGATCATATGTTTCTTTGGGTAAACCTGATCCAACCGCTTGGCCGCTGCGAATACCTAACGGAGGATCGCGTCAGCAAGACGCGAGACGAAGCCAATGAAAGGATCTACATCCATGGCTTACGTACGTAAACGAGGGATGGGATGGCTAGCGGTTGCGCTGGGCCTACTCGTCATCGTGGCCGGGTTACCAGCCGTCGGAGGACGCGCTGCAGACCATCTAGACGGTCCCGAACTATTAACCCCGCCCGGAGGCAACATCTCAGCTGACATAGCTGACTTGTACGCTTTTGAAGGCGCCGATGCATCAGCCACCGTCCTGGCGATGACAGTATCTCCTGTTGCGAGCTACGGCTCGGTGTTTGGCTCCGACGTTCTTTATGAGATCAAGGTCGATACCGACGGCGACTTCATTGAGGACATTTCCTACGAAATGACCTTTACGGATGCGGCGCTCGCTAGCCAGGTTGTGACGGTCCGTAAAGCGACTGGCGCCGCCGCTAGTGACGATGTTGCCAACGGTACCGTGGTCGCTTCCGGAGCCACAGGGACCAACCTGTCGGTTGTCGGTGGTGGGCAGGCCTTCTTTGGTCTCCGCTCCGACCCTTTCTTCTTCGACCTTGACGCCTTTGTCAACGTTGTTGAGATGGGCAATGTCGGCACAACAGGTCGTCAGTTCGGCGATGCCGATGCCAACGACTTCTTTGACGGATTGGACGTACTCGGCCTCGTGATCGAGGTTCCAGACACGACCTTTGGTGGAGCGATCAACGTTTGGGCTACGACCCATGTTGGTACGACGCAGATCGATCGAGTCGGTCGTCCAGCGATCAACACGGTCGTGAACAGCAAGGGCGCCATTGTTGGTGCCCCCGGGGCCAACAAGGCCACGTTCAACGCTGGCGAACCGAAGGATGATGCGGGATTCACGTCCGCAGCAGCCGACGCTCTGACCGCTCTGTCCAGTATCGACACTGAAGGCTCGTTTGAACCAGATGAGCTCGGCATCCTTGCTGGCATCTTGCTGCCAGACGTTCTTCCGTTCGACAAAGCCGGCACCCTTCCGCCGCCGCTTAATGGCCGTGCCCTAGCTGACGATGTGATTGACACTGAACTGAATATTGTTACCGGTGGCGATCCGCTCGACATTCTGGGTGCTGACCGTGACGCAAATGGAGCCATTACGGGCGACGCAGTTGGTCCACACTCGGACTACCTGTCGGCTTTCCCCTATCTAGGCGTTCCAAACTCGGTCGCCCCGACCAATGCTCGTTCGTTTGAAGCCAACCTGTTGGGAAGCAACGAAGTTCCGGCTGTCAGCACGACCGCTGCCGGTCTTGGCGCTTTGTCGTTGAATTCGGCAGAGACCCAGCTCGACTACTTGCTTCTCACGTATGGATTGAAAGGCGCAGTAGCCGCTCATATCCATCTCGGTGAGGCAGGCGCGAATGGCCCGGTCGTAGCGACCTTGTATTCGTCAGCCGGACAAAACGTCACCGGAACACTCGCTAAGGGAACCATCACCGAATCGGACCTGGCGTCCGGGACGATGGCGGAACTTGTGGTAGCGCTCCGGACTGGTGGGGCGTACGTCAACGTCCACACGTCGACCAACCCCGGCGGTGAGTTGCGGGGCCAGGTCGCCACGCTTGACGCGGCGAACAGTGACCCGTTCACGGACGATGACGGCAGCGTGCACGAAGCTAATATTGCCATTATCGCCCAGGCAGGAATCACCTTCGGGTGCAACCCGCCTGCGAACGACAACTTCTGCCCATCCAACACACTGACCAGGGGCCAGATGGCCGCATTCCTGGCCCGTGGACTCAACCTGCCAGCGACCACCACTGACTTCTTCACTGACGACGATTCGTCGATCTTTGAGTCGGAGATCAACCGGGTGGCTGCTGCTGGGATCACCTTGGGATGTAATCCGCCCGCCAACGATAGGTTCTGCCCAACGCAGAACATCACCCGCGGTCAGATGGCAGCGTTCCTGCGACGTGCCTGGGCTTTGCCCGCTAGCACGACTGACTACTTCACAGATGACAATTCGTCAATCTTTGAAGGGGATATCAACGCAATCCGTGAGGCTGGCATAACGATGGGTACCAACCCACCGGCCAACACCACCTACTCGCCGGACCGCTCGATCACTCGAGCCGAGATGGCTTCACTACTCGCCCGAGCCTTAGGCTGGGGTAGCTGATAGAGCTAGAAATCTAGGAAATGAAGCAGGGGCGGGATACAAGTCCCGCCCCTGCTTATATTCGTCTCCCCACCCGCGATCGAGAGTCCAGCATGAGACGCCTTCTTTTCACGTTCTGCCTTGGCGCCGTGGTGATCGGCACCGGCGCGGCACCCGCCTTTGCGCACCCGCTCGGCAACTTCACGATCAACCATTACGTCGGGCTGCACATTGAGCCGTCCGTGACGACCGTCACCTTTGTACTGGATTTTGCGGAGATCCCCACCTTCCAGATTCGACGGGACCTGAGTGAGTCCGCTGAGTTGTCGCAGGATCAAATAGCTGGCTTGGCGACCTCGACGTGCGCCGACGCCACCCGCCACATCGACCTGGCGTCTGATGGAACCCAAATTGTTTTGACAGCCGCGGCGGAAAGTGCTGAGTTTCTCCCCGGTCAGGGCGACCTGGACACCCTACGCATTACCTGCCGTTTCGAATTTCCGACACCTGACCAGTTCCCCTCGACCATAGAGATAGCCGATCGGACGTTCTCGGACCGGGTTGGTTGGCGCGAGATCGTCATTACCAGTGAGGGGGTCGACATCGAATCAGAGGCGCTCACGTCGAGCCCTACCAACGCACTGCGCTCGTACGTTTCCGGGTCGTCGATCCGGGACGACCGGACGGCGGCAGTGACGCTTGTGCAACTCGGTCCTGGGACTGGCCCCGATGTACTGGAGGAGGAACCAGACCCCGCTACGGCGACATTGATTGATCGGATCGGTGGCGTCTTGTCGGCTGAGCGCCTCGAAACGACGCCGATCTTTCTGGCGGTTGCTGCCGCGTTGGGACTCGGATTCGCCCACGCACTCGCACCCGGTCACGGCAAAACGCTGGTAGCTGCCTATCTGGTTGGCAACCGTGGCACGTGGCGCCATGCCGTGGGGCTCGGGTTTACCGTGGCGGTCTCGCATACCGTCGGGGTGGCAGCGCTCGGTGTCGTGACTTTGTTAGCTTCGTCGGCCTTCGAACCGGCGGCGGTCTATCCGATCCTGGCGACCCTGTCCGGGGTCATCGTCTTCGGGATGGGGGTCTACTTGGTCATTCGGTCGATCCGGTCCGGTCGGGCGCGCCGATCGATACCTGAGCATGATCACCCAGACTCCGACCACGGGCACAGCCATAGTCATGACCATGCCCATGGTCACACCCATGAGCTACCGCAGACCATCACCTGGCGGGGGTTGGTCGCGCTCGGGGTGTCCGGAGGCCTGGTCCCTTCCGCCTCGGCTGTCGTCCTATTGCTCGGGGCGATCAGTCTCGGACGAACCGGACTCGGGGTGCTTTTAGTAGCCTTGTTTGGGGTCGGCATGTCTGCGGCGCTCGTCGGAACCGGGCTGCTTGTGGTTGGCGCCGAGCGACTCGGATCGTCGTTGCTCACCGAACTTCCCTGGTTGAACACCCTCCGCAAAGCGCTGCCGGTGGTGATGGCTTGGGTGGTGCTATTTGTTGGAGCTTTGCTGATCTATAACGCCACCAGGGCGTTCACGATCTGAACGATCGACCGTGCTGTCCTGATTACTTACCGCAGATGCGGAATGACTTCTTTGCCGAGGAGTTCGATGCTGCCGAGCCACCGTTCGAAACTAAGCCGTAGGTCGAACACCAGGTGGTCGACGCCGACGTCGGCGAACTTGGCCGTTTGTTCGACGACCTGGTCTGGCGTCCCGGCGATCAAGGAACCTTCGATGTCAGCGGCAGTCTCGAACACCCCTGACTCGGGCTTGACCCACCACTTTCCCCGATCGTTGGCCCACTTCAACAGACCTTCGACGCTCGTCCCTGCCCACGCTTCGGCCTCGGTCGCGGCGATGGTGGTCGGCGGGACCACGCCGACGGTCGGCATTGGTCGGCCGTTCTCGGCCACGAGGCCAGCCATCTGGCCAACGCGTTTCTCGATGGTTTTGAGGGTGATGCGTCCTGGCATCCAGCCATCGCAATATTCGGCCGCCCGCCTAGCCGAGGCGGGAGTAGCGCCTCCGTACCAGAACGGGATCTTCCCACTTGGCTTGGGATAGACATTGACGTTCTCGAATGAGAAGTGGTCGTCCGAATAGGTCACCCCATCTTCGAACCAGACCTTCTCGAAGATTTTGGCGTTCGACTCGACTAGTTCTGGCCGGAAGATTCCTCCCAGGCCTACCGCGTCGAATTCGTGGTCGAAGGTTCCCGCTCCCCATCCGGCAATGATGCGCGGTCCGAACATCTGGGACATGGAGGCGAGTGTGAACGCGGTGATCAACGGATGCCGGTAGGGGATCAGCGTGGCGGTACCGAGGGTGATCCGTTCCGTGACCGCCCCGACTGCCGTGAGGACCGTGAGCGGTTCGAAGAAGTCGGTGGCAGCCGACTCGAATTCGCCGTGGGGCTCGAACAACAAGTGGTCGCGTACCCAGACCGAGTCGAAGCCGAGCTCTTCTGCCAGTCGGGCGCCGTTGAGGATGGCGCCCTTGTCAGCGTGCTCCCCAAAGTGCGGTAACAACAATCCGAACTTCATGACCGGCCTCCTACTTTTGCGTGGCGTCCATGGCCAGGCTTGCCAACTACCTGGCCATCGGCGTAGACGTCGGTGCCTCTGACGATGGTGCGGAGGACGGCTCCCTTGACGGTTCGGCCGTCATAGGGTGTCCAGCCGATCTTCGATTCCACGCCAGCGTTGGTGATCGTCCACTCCTTGTTCAGGTCGAGCAGCGTCACGTCTGCGTCATTGCCGGGAGCCAACGTCCCCTTCGTAGTGAGTCCGAACACCCTGGCCGGTGCCGTAGATACCAAATCGACCAGCCGATCCAGGGTGATCCGACCCTCGTGCATGGCGTTGATCATGAGCGGGAGTTGCTCCTGGATGCCGGGCGTTCCGGTGTGGGCTGCCCAGGCGTCGGTCCATCCGACTTCTTTTTCTTCTCGGGTGTGCGGGGCGTGATCCGAAGACAACATGTTGATGGTCCCGTCCGCCATCGCGCCCCAGACGGCCTCGCGGTGATGATCGGGCACGTAGTAGGAGAGGACGTACGAACCCTGCTCTTCAATGTCGGACATTCGGCCAAGGAACAGCGCCCAATGGTTGGTTTCGGCAGTCACGTCGACGCCGCGAGCTCTGGCCTGCTTGAACATCTCTATCTGGCGAATGGTTTGGGCATGGACGATATGGAGTTTGCACCCGGTGGCCTCGGCCAGTCGCAACAGCGTGGCGGTGGCCGAGTCCCAGATGATGCCGTCGCCCGTCGCCAGGGTCTTGCCGTAGGCGGCCGGACTTCGGTCACCGTTGGCCCAATACTCCTGTTCGACGACGTCCATGATCGCCTGATCGTGCGGGTGCACCATAAGTCGTAATCCGGTCTTGGCGACGGCCTCCATGGCTCGGAGCAACTCGCCGTGGTCATGAACGCCGATAGCGGCCGGGTGCGGATAGGTTCGACCGGTGTCGACGACCATGTAGATCTTGTAGGCAGCGATGCCACGTTCTGCGAGGCCAGGGATTTCCTCGATCAGCTTCGCAGCCGGATTGTGGTTGTAATCAACGATGCACTTCTCGTCGTAGAGCGCCAGAACGGCATCCAGATCCGCCCCAGTCATGGTCGGAGGATCGAGATTCGGCATTCCGAAGATCGTTGTGTAGCCCCCGGCCGCGGCGGCTCTGCTGAGGGTAACCAGGTCTTCTTTGTGGGTGTATCCGGGTTCGCGAGTGTGGACGTGAACGTCGACGCCGCCCGGTATCGCCACTAGACCGGTCGCATCGATCTGTTCTGCGTCGGAGGGGCCGGATCCTGGTGTGACCACCCCGGCGATCGATTCTCCTTCGAGGATGAGATCCAGGCGCCGTGCCGCCCCGTCCACGAAAACGTCTCCACCGGTGACGACTCGCTTCATCTTCCTACCTCGATCCGCTCGACGGCCGCTCCGGTTGCTCCGGCCAGGTGCTGTTGAAACCAATCAACGATCATCGGTCTGACCTCGTCCCCATATTGGGCATAGGCGGCGTAGTGGGTCGTGTTGTATTGCATGACGAGTCGCTTTGGTGTCGGCGCCGCGTCGAAGAGAGCCTCGGCATGATCGGTGGGGGTGACCAGATCATCGGCAACGGCGATGATCATGAGCGCAGGAACCGTGTGGGCAACGTCGATCGGTCGATAGGCAAGGATCTCGTCGGCCGCCGCCAGGGGCACCGATGTCGGAATCCGTCCATCGACATCCTTCTTTACGGTCGTCGATCGTCGCTCCGCCGATGGAATCATGATTTCCTCCCGCGGATGTACCGAGGTGCCCCTCCCGACGATGACCCGTCTGACGCGATCTTCGTTGAGTCGTTTGAGAAAGGTCTGCCACTCCTCGTCGCTCGAGCGCATGCGTCGAAGCCAGTCCTCCCCGTCCGAGACGGGAACCTGGCTGACGGCACACGTGACGCGGGAGTCGGCGGCGGCCAACAGAATGGCGTTGCCGCCGCCGGTGCCGCCGGAGCCGAAGACCCCAACCTGGTCAACGTCGTCGAGCGTCAGGAGAAATGTTACGGCGTTCGTCAGGTCGGCCAGTTGATCAGCCGGGGATAGGGTTCCGTCGCCAGAATCGCCAAAGCCGCGATAGTCAATGATGAGGACGCTGAAACCGGCTGCCGTGAGGGCTTGGTGATACGGCACGTACAGGTTGGCGTCTTTGAGCCCGAGCCATCCCGGCCCCTGGACGATGCCGCTCCGGTTCCCCGGGCCGTCCGGAGTCCTGAGAATGCCGGAGACTTTCACGCCCTGTGAGAAGAACTCAACGGGGATTTCGTTCATGTCCCGACCCCTTGGCTAAAGCTAATGATGACGACTCCCAAAGTAGACAACGCCACACTCATGATGGCGACGCGATCGAGGTGGTCGTCATTGCGAAGGAATAGTTTCGCCAGCACCATCGCAAAGATTCCCTGCGTTCCGGCAAAGATGCCAACCACCCAGGCAGGCAAATACCGAAACGCCGTGAATTGGCTAAGTAAGGCGCCGGCGGTTGCGATGCCCCCGGTAACGAACCACCAGTTGATCTCGGAGAAGTTGGATCGGATCCGCTCCCTCAGCTGACCCCGGAAGAGGTCGATGAGAACGATAAGCGGAAACGCGCTGGCGGCGCCGATGAACGCTCCCCGGTACGAGTCGGGATACAGGTTAAGGCCGTACTTGCGGAACACAAACGCGGTTCCGAAAAAGATCGGCGCCCCGACCGCTACCAGGTAGTACCAGAACGGTGGTTTTTCGTCCGTGAGGTTCCCGGTTGATCGTGCTTTCGCGAGGAGCCAGAATCCGATGAGCGTTATCGCCCCGCCGATTCCCTCAATGATCGTGATGGATTCCCCGAGCACTATCCAGCCACCGATGGCGGCGACCACGGGTGTGCCAACCACAAATCCGCTGGCGCGGCTGGGTCCGAGGAGCCGGACCGTTCGCAGCAGGAACGTGCGTCCGAGCACGGTCCCGATGATGCCACCGATGATCAGCGCGGTGATGCCCTGTTGGTTCCATTCGGGTGGCTCGACAAACAGCGTGGCGATGAACAGCACGACCACGTTGACAAGCACGGTCATGAACACGCCGTCGTCGTCGGGTCGGTCGCGTTGTCCGATCCGCGCCAGGATCGACCCACCCGCAAAGAACAGCGCGGTCAGCAGCCCAAACGCGGGCCCAATCAGCGAATCAATCATCGATTAGCGGCCGCGCAATGGATCACGCACTGCCTAGCTTGGCGGCCAGCCAGGCAAAACTTGCTGGAGCCCATTCGTCGAAGTACTTGAAGGCGCAGTGGCCAGCGTCTGCATAGACCCGGGCTTCTTTCCCGGTTGCGGGCCCGTGCTCGAGCATGAAGTAGATGTTGCCGATCGGTGCGAGATGGTCGTGTTTGCCGTTGATCATGAGGACGGGCTGGGTGATGTTGTCCAGGATGCCTTGCTCGGACAGAGCCCAGCTCTTGAATTTCTCGCGTTCGTCCTCTGCGGTGGTCGGTGAGAACGAGGGCGGTCCGTCAGGTTCGCCAAACTTCCAACTGGCCCTTGCGTTGGCGTGGTCGACGAACGCCTCCATCTCCGCATCGCTCATCACGTATCCGAAGGGGTGGCCGGCACTGGCGACGACCGCTTTCACCCGATCGGGGATCGTTCCGGCCAGTTGCATCACCGAGTAACCGCCCCGGCTGATGCCGAACGCGCCGATCCGACTGGCGTCGATGTCGGGACGGTTCTCCAGGTATTCAATTGCGGCGATCCACGCATCAACCGAGTTGGGCGACCACGGTACCGGGTTCTCGCCAACCCCCGGTCCGTCCATGACCAGCGAGGCCATTCCATGTTCTAG
Organism: Acidimicrobiia bacterium; assembly: GCA_024637275.1. Classification (GTDB taxonomy): domain Bacteria; phylum Actinomycetota; class Acidimicrobiia; order Spongiisociales; family JAENVV01; genus JAENVV01. Next base: position 409 of record JAGXFS010000039.1, on the reverse strand, counting down.
TGCGTAGTCAGATGCCCAACCGCGATCTTCCTTGAAGACGTCAGCCCCGCACATGATGAGGAGGGCCGCAACCGGATGGTCGACATTGGGGGTCCGGTAGTGACAGCGGATGACCTCGTCGCCATAGGGAATCTCTACGATTTCGACCGGCGGGTCGAGGTGGGCACACGCCTTGCGATACGCCCTGGCGCAGTCTTGCGAGATGGCAGCCTTCACGTCGTTGAGTTCACGCGGAAAACGTCCGATGGCGAAATACGTCTTGGCCTGAAGATACGCCTGGCGGGCGGCGGGAAAATCACCGGCAGCTTCGAGGCGATCTCCTTCGGCCTCGAAGCGGTCGCCAGCCTCTTTCCAGACGGGTACCCAGAGATCCTGGGTGGTGCCTTCTAGCTTTGCCACGGTCTCTTTG
>JAGXFS010000038.1 GCA_024637275.1 Acidimicrobiia bacterium | reverse complement strand
TCCTGGATCCAGGCGGTGAACTCCTCCGGATTGGCAACCGTCGCCGATAGACACACGAACTGGATGTATTCGGGTCCGTGGATGATGACCTCTTCCCAAACCGATCCCCTGGCGGCGTCCGCCAGGTAGTGCACTTCGTCCAGGACCACGATGGCCACATCTGCGAGTCGGCCATCGCTGGCGTAAATCATATTCCGAAACACTTCGGTCGTCATGACCACGATGTCGGCGTCCCCATTTATGGAGTTGTCGCCGGTCAGGAGACCGACCCGCGATTCGCCATGCTCATGAGAGAGATCAGCGAACTTCTGATTCGAGAGTGCTTTGATCGGCGTTGTGTAGAAAGCGCGCTTGCCTCGTTGGAGAGCCAGATGGATGGCTCCGTCGGCGATGAGCGTCTTGCCTGCCCCGGTCGGCGCGGTCACGATCACCGACTTGCCCGACTCGATCGCCTCGACCGCTTGACGCTGAAACGCATCAGCTTCAAAGCTCAGATGACTAAAGAACTCGTCAGCCCGGCTCACTTCCTGAGCACGTAGCGGATAAGCAACAGCGTGACTTCGTACATGAGATAGAGGGGTACGGCCAGCACCAACATCGTGAACGGGTCCCCGGTAGGAGTCGCCGCCGCCGAGACGACGCTGATCGCCAGAACCGCCCACCGCCGCACATGGGCCAGCTGTGCCGACGTAACCAAACCGACGGCTCCTGCTGCAAAAAGGAATACCGGATACTCAAAGGCCAGACCAAAAACGAGCAAAAAGCGCAGTACGAATGACAGATACTCGCTAACGGTCACCGACAGTTCTGCGTCGAGGACCGAGTTGAGGAATAGCAAGCTTCGAGGAAGGATGAGATAGGCGAATCCGACCCCGGCGAGGAACAGAGCTACGAGAGCGGTCACGATCGGAATCGCCCACCGACGTTCCTTCGTTGTCAGACCGGGAGCGACAAAGCTCCAGAGCTGCCACATGATGACCGGACTGGCCAGCAAGAACCCGCCAAAAAAGGCGAGCCGCATTGCAGATCCGAACTGTTCCGTCGGCGTGATCGTTTGGAGGTCTTCGCCAGGAAAGATGTCGACGTACGGCGCCTTAAGCAGGTCGAGCATCTGGCCGCGAAACGTCCAGGCGACGATTGATCCGAGCACGAGAGCGATGGCCGTCTTGAGCAGGCGCCACCGTAACTCGTCAAGATGCCCGATCATCGACATCCGCTTTTCCTGGGCGGTCATACCTCTCCGACCCGGTCCGAGTCAGTGGCGACATCAGCAACCGCACTATTGCCGTTCGACTCGGCATCCGTTGCGGCGCTATCTGCGCCGCTATCGACGTCCGTTGCGGCGTCGGTTGCGGCGGAATCGGCATCCGTCTCGGATGAAGAATCGGTGGCCGCATTGGCGACCGCAGCCGGTCCTTCATCGATACTGTTCCGCTCGGCCTCGTTCTTGGCGGCCCGCTTCGCCGAGATGCCAGGTGTCTCGGTCTCCTCGGGGCCATCGACAATGCCATGGATCCGGTTGAAGTCGCGTACCGAGTCATCTGGCGTCGGTCCTGAGGCGGCGACCGGTCCGGTCCAGTCGAGCGGTTTCAACTCGCCAGAAACAGAACCGAGCTCGTCCTTGATCTCCATGAGCGGCTGGGAGACCTCCGTCCCGAGGTTCTTCAGATCCGACCGAACCTCGTCGAGCTCGGCGATTTCGCGTTCGAGTCCGACCCGAAAGTCGGTAGCCATCGCCCGGGCTTCTCGCATCCAGCCACCGAGTTTTCTAGAGAGATCTGGCAGGTTGCGCGGCCCGACCACGATCAGGGCGATCAGAGCGATAATCATCCATTCACCAAAGTTGATATCGGGCATCAACGAACATGGTAGATGGTCCTGAGCGATCCGACGCTGCGAGCAAAACAATGACGCCCCGCACTGTGGGGCGTCATTGTGAGGCCTGGGAGAGGCTGTTGGGTTGTTAGGTGGTTGAGGTGATCATGCTGATGAAGTCAGCATCTTGCCCAAGGGCTTCAGCAAATCGAGAGATCTCCGATTCGGTGATGAGGTCGGTGCGAACCACCTCGTAGGGCACACCCGTCGCGAGCAGCACGCTCACGACTCGAGCATTGGCTGGCCGCCGCTGAATTTGTGCGCAGGTCGGGCAAGCGAAGCGGTAAACCCCGCTATCTTCTGCCGGATCCAGCTCCAAAGCCAAGTCCATTGGCTGGAGTTTTACATCGCCGCATCGGCTACAAGTTGATTTGATCGTCGTCATGGGTTCTTTTCTCCGCAGACCGTTTCTCTTGTGTCTGTTATCGGCGGCGGAGCCTTCAGACTGAAGAAAAAATCCGCAGGAAGTCGTGACCCCTAAAGGCTAGGCGTAGCCCCGTACTTAGCGAGGATGCGGCTGCGATCTTCGACCACACGCTCCCGCACCTCAGGGCCGTCCAGAAGTTCTGCACTCTTCCCAAGCCGGAGGAGCAGGCGTGCAGCGACGGCCGGGTCGGAAGCAGAGAAAGACACGATGTCCTCTTCGATCATCTCCACCGGGTAATACTCGGCCACCCACCGGGCGGCGGGACCCAATCGGATGATCGCCCGTACGTCATCCTCAGAGGGCGTATACCGAACCTCGGGTGGGGGGACGGATTCGGGGGCAGTGAACGTCTCATCGGTTGGCACTGCCGATCTAACCCGGTCGATCCTGAACACCCGCTCAGCTGAGGCCAAACGGCAAAAGCCCGAGACGTACCAGTTGCCGAGCGATGAGAACACCGACCAGGTCTCGATGAGGCGCTCGGTGGTCACACCCGATCCGATGGAGGTATAGGTCAAATCGATGACGCGATGCTCACGGGCGCCGGTACGAAAGACGTCTAGTAACGCTGGTTCGGCTCCGGCAAGATCAACAAAGAGGGCATCGTCGACGTCAGGGGCGACGACCGCGGCCAGCTTATCAACGGCACGCTCGAGAGCAGGAGGCGCCTGCCCGGTACTCGTGAGCGCCATGCCAGACGCCAGCAGCGTCAATGCCTCGGGTGCGTTCAGTTTCAGGGGGCGCGAGAAGTAGTCGGCCATGTCCACCACGACTTCGTCGTCTTCGATGTACGCATCCATGAGGTCCCCTGGTCCATAGCCAGGCAGGCCACATACGAAGACCAATTCGAGGTCAGCGACCAACTCACGCCGTGAATATCCGAAACGGCGTTGGACTTCATCGGCGGTCGTCCCGGGGTTGGCAATGACCCAGGGCAACATCGAGAGAATTCGGGTAAGGCGTTTGACGGTCTTGTCGCTCATCCCCGCACCCTTTCGACAAATTGTTCTCGCAATTCGGGAGGCCCAACAATTTCGGCTTCATCGATGAATCCGATCATCCAGCCGATGAACGCGTCCGTGTTGGCGACTGGGAGGCGGGCCGTCAGTCCACCGTCAGGGAGTGTGAGCCGTTCGGCTCCCTTGGGAAGCTGTCGGTCGGCCCACCACGCCACGTTGGCGTCAAACTTGACCTCGGCAACGATGTCGGCGTCCCCGGCCTCCCAGGGGGCGGCTGGAATCGAGCTGCGGATATCAAAGTCAGCTGGACGCTTGAAAGCCTCGGCTTGTGGTCCAGCCCGGAAGTCTTCGCCTCGATCGACCCGAAAGGCGCGCATCTCACCGTCAGCGTCTCCCACCACGTACCAGTGCCCCCGCCGGTGAATCATGCCGTACGGCTTGATCTTGCGAGCCCGCTCCCGATATTCGAACGTGAGGATGCGGTGTTCGGCGACTGCCGAGAAAATGGTACCCAGGTCATCGGCAGACAAGCCGAGGTCGGCGGCGAGCGGTTCTCCGGCGGCGGTCATCGGAGCCCCACCCAGCTTGAACATGGCGTCGGCTCCGGTCGGTTGACCACCAAGGCGGACAATCTGCGCCGCCAGCCAGAGAGCGGCTCGCTCCTCGTCCGTAAGTCCCGGATCGGCCAGCTCATAATCCTGGGGAGGGACCACATAGCCCTGTTCAACCTCCCACGCGTCGGTGAAAGTCATACCCATCGGAATACCCATCGACCGCAACAGATCCTTGTCACGTTCGAACATCCGATGGAACGCTACGTCGTTTTCCCGGTCATATCCGGCCACCGTTTCGCGAATCTCGTCGGCGGTCACGGGCCGTCCGCTCGTAAGCAGGAAGGCCAAAAGGTTAAGGAGTCGCTCAATGACGTTCTTCATACCGCCACAAATGTAGCCCTACAGGCCCGCGATAAGTTTTTCGACCCGATCGTCGACGGATTTGAACGGATCTTTGCAAAGCACAGTTCGTTGAGCCTGGTCGTTGAGTTTCAGATGGACCCAATCAACGGTGAAATCGCGTTTCTTTGCTTTGGCGGCCTTGATGAATTCGCCGCGAAGTCTGGCTCGGGTGGTCTGTGGCGGGACCACCATGGCGGTGGCAACCGCCGCATCGGTGACGACTCGATCGACCAGACCGCGGCGTTGGAGGATATAGAACAGACCGCGCTGACGATTCACGTCGTGATAGCTCAGATCGAGCAGCGCCAGCTTGGGATCGGATCGATTGAGATCCCACTTGGCCTGATACTTTTCGATGAGGTGGTATTTGGTCACCCAGTCCACTTCACGATTCAGCGTCAGCGGATCTTTTTCGAGGCCGGTGAGCAGGTACTCCCACATTTCAATGGCCTTTTGAACCTCGGCCGGGAACCCGGTGGTGCGTGCGTATCGCAGCGTCCGGTCCAGGTACTCCCACTGGATGTCCAAGGCCGAAAGCTCCCGACCGTTTCGTAGCCGAACCCTACGACGGCACGTGATGTCATGGCTGATCTCACGGATGGCTCGAATCGGGTTTTCGAGCGAGACATCCCGAAACACCACGTTGTCTTCGATCATTTGCAGGAGCGCCACCGTGGTGCCGATCTTGACGTAATTGATGTACTCGGACATGTTGGAATCGCCGGCAATCACGTGGAGGCGCCGGTACTTTTCCGCATCGGCGTGTGGCTCATCGCGGGTGTTGATGATCGGCCGACTACGAGTCGTCGCCGACGAGACGCCTTCCCAGATGTGTTCAGCTCTCTGGGCGATTGAATACATCGGCCCTTTGGCCGTCTGCAGCAACTTGCCAGCCCCCGAGAATATCTGCCTCGTCACGAAGAAGGGAATGAGCGTGTCGACGGTCTTTTGGAATTCGCCATGTCGCGAAACGAGGTAGTTCTCGTGGCATCCATACGAATTGCCTGCCGAGTCGGTGTTGTTCTTGAACAAATAGATCTGGCCGCGAATACCCTCTTCTTCGAGGCGCTCTTCGGCGGATTCGACGAGGCCTTCAAGGATCCGCTCCCCTGCCTTGTCATGGGCGACCACAGACAGCAACGAATCACACTCCGGGGTGGCATACTCAGGGTGGCTACCGACGTCAAGGTAGAGCCGAGCACCGTTCTCAAGGAAGACGTTCGAGGACCGTCCCCAACTCACCACCCGTCGGAACAGATAGCGTGCCACTTCGTCGGGGCTCAACCGCCGTTGCCCACGCAGAACGCAAGTAACTCCATACTCATTCTCGATCCCAAAGATCCGGCGTTGCACCTGGTCACCCTAGTTGCATCGGGTCCCAAGGCTCGGGACAGGCGGCGCTATGAGGCCTTCGCTCCCCGGTAGCATGTGACGGGCAAGATGCCCCTCTTAGGCATCGGCGATGAATCCAGCGATCTCTTCGGCGGTGAGCTTTCGGAAGGCCCGTCGATGGCCGTTGCGATCGAGGATCGCCCCTTCCCATCCTTCAACCTCGTCTTCGAATGCGCCGGCTGCCAGGCGAACCGCCTCAGCCAGCGAAAGTCCTGGCCGGTAGGCGGCCTCCAACCGCTCGGAAAGGTCCTCCGCGTTGCCGCCGATCGCGACGCATCCGCTCTGGTCATACAGGGTGCCGTCATACAGGACCCGGTACATCCGATTCGGTTGATCGCCGACACCGAGTTCGGCAACGAGCAGTTCGACCTCGAACGGCTTTACCTCGTGGGTGAAAATATTGCCGAGCGTTTGAGCGAACGCATTGACCAAACTCTTTGCCGACACGTCAGAACGTGAGTACATGTACCCCTTGACATCGGCATGGCGGATCCCGGCGACCCGCAGGAGCTCGAACTCGTTGAACTTCCCCACGCCGGCAAAGGCGATCCGATCGTAGATTTCTGAGATCTTGTGGAGGGTGCCGGACGGGTTTTCGGCCAAAAGCAGAATGCCGGTTTCGTATTCGACTGCTGCGATGGAGCGACCCCTCGCAATACCCTTGCGAGCAAAATCGGCCCGATCCTTGACCAGTTGTTCCGGAGGAACGTAAAAGGGCATCGTCATCGAACCATCTCCAATGCTGCTTCGGCGATCGGGGCGATCTCCTCATCGGCCAGTTCGACGAGGCCGTCGACGTTGATCCGGATGACGTTCGGGTAAATCCCCCGCCGTACATCGGGTCCGCTGGTCGCAACGTCTTGTTCGGCCGCTGCGACGAGCGACCGCATGGCCACTGAAAGGCCCTCCTCGGCGTCCATGGCCGGGTCGAAGTGTGATCGCAAGTATGACTTTGCCTCGCGGGACCCGGAACCAGTCGCCCCGAAGTCGTCTTCTTCGTATCGGCCACCGACGACGTCAAATGTGAACAGGCGACCTGATCCGACCAGGTGGTCGAATCCACAGAAGAGCGGAACCACGACGAGCCCCTGGAAGGCCATGGGGAGCTGCTGGCGGACCAGCCTGGCCAGGAAGTTGGCGCGACCTTCGAGACTCAGCCGGGTACCTTCGAGCTTTTCGTAGTGTTCGAGTTCGGTTTGAAACAGTTTGACCAGTTCAATGGCCAGTCCGGCAGTCCCGGAGATAGCCACCGCCGAGAAGTCATCAGACGGAAAGACTTTCTTCATCTTCCGGTGGGCAACGCTGTAGCCCTCCGTGGCCTGGCGATCGCCGATCATGTACACCCCGGCGTCGTAGCGGACGGCGAGAACTGTGGTGGCGTCAGCCAGACCCAAATCGGCAACCGACCCGCCGACCGCGTCCCAGGTTGGCGCCAAACCGGCAGCTTTTAGCACCTGAGCGAACCCGGCAGGCGATTCAGTAATACCGCCAACCGGTGCCTTCGGTTCGCTCATTCGCCACCCTTCTGAACGTAATTCTTGACCATTTCTTCGGCGTTTTCTTCAAGTACCGAATCGATTTCATCGAGGAGTTCGTCAGTGATTTCGACGGATTCTCGGGCCTCCGCACCGACTTCGATGGCGTCGGCGTCGACCGCCGTCTCTTCAGATGAGCGACGCGCTCGTTGTTGTTCCTGTTCTGACATGTCAATGTCCTCCTAGACCCTGCAAAAGCTCTTGGACGGTGTCTGAATTATCGATTAGCTCGGATACCAATTCCTTGGTACCGAGCAGCGGTTCCATCATAGGCACCCGTTTGAGATGGGTTTCAGATGCGTCGAATACGAGCGAGTCCCAGTTCGCCGCAACGACCTTTTCGCCATACTTGGTGACGCACCTTCCCCGGAAATATGCCCGCGTGTCCTCAGGCGGTTGAGCAGCGGCCGCCCGAACTTGGTCGTCTGTGAAGAGTCGCCTGATCCTGCCGCGATCTTGCAGCTTCCTGAACAAGCTCTTGGCAGGATCAACATCGTGATACTGAAGATTGATTACCGCCAGGCGCGGATCATCCCAGGCCGCCCCCCGGTCCACGTAGGCTTCCATCAGCGCCTTCTTGGCTACCCAGTCGAGCCGATCCGCAGTTCGGGAAGGATCGACTTCAAGATCGTCGAGCAACCCTCTCCATTCGAGCAGAACTCGATCAGTCACGGGACTGTCGGTGTTTTGCTCGGCATACTTGGCCAACCAGTCATAGTAGCGGTTCTGCATTTGTAGAGCGGTCATCGACGAGCCATCCACCAATGGATAGGACCGGGTCATATCCAGGTCGTGGCTCACCTCCCAACAAGCGGCTACCGGATCTTCAAGTTCAAGGGCTTCAGGGAAGAAGCCGTCCTCGAGGGCCGCAAGGAATAGTGCGGTGGTACCGAGCTTGACGAAAGTCTGGACCTCCGACAACGTGGCATCACCGATGATCACGTGCAACCGGCGGTACTTTTCGGCGTCGCCGTGCGGTTCGTCCCGGGTGTTGATGATGGGGCGCTTGAGTGTGGTTTCGAGACCTACCCGTTCCTCGAAGAAGTCGGCCCGCTGGGTGATCTGGTACGTGACCTCGGGTCGTTCGTTCTCGGACCCAAGCTTGCCCGCCCCGGTGAGCGGTTGGCGCGACACGAGGAAGCCGGTCAGGTAATCGACGATCTGGCCGAATGGGATCAGCCGACTGATCAGTTAATTCTCGTGAGCGCCGTAGCTGTTGCCTTTGTTGTCGGAGTTGTTCTTGTAGATGGACACGATCTCGCCGGGACGAACAAGCAGGCCGGCATTGGCCGCCGCTTCGGCCATCACGAATTCCCCGGCCTTGTCGTAGAGCGCCGCCGATAGCGCATCAGCACATTCAGGACCCGAGTACTCCGGATGGGCGTGATCGACGTAGAGCCGGGCGCCGTTTCCGAGCACCAGATTCACGACGCCCGAGTCGTAATCACCCGACGTATCGGTACCGAACCCCCGCAAATCGCGCCCCGGGGACTCCTCTTCATATGACCACTGGACTCTGGTGCCCTCACCCCGGTAGCAGTTGATGACGAGACCCGACGCCAGGGCAGGATTAAAGTCAGGCGAATTCCTGATGGAGATACCGAATTCCGTCTCGGTGCCGATCACCGTGGCCATGACTACAGGTATTGTCCGGTCGTCATACCGTCGATCGACCTCGACTTGGTCTCCCCTTTGAGCAGCGTTCGGACATAGACGATTCGCTCACCCTTCTTGCCAGAAATCTTGGCCCAGTCATCCGGATTGGTGGTGTTGGGCAAGTCTTCCTGCTCGTGGAACTCTTGAACGAGGGCCGACGTGAGATCTTCAAGGCGAAGCCCATGTGCGCCGCCGCCGATTTGACGTTTGATGGCGTCTTTCTTGGCTCGCCGTACGATGTTCTCGATCATGGCGCCGCTGGAGAAGTCCTTGAAGAACAAGACCTCCCGATCGCCGTTGGCGTAGGTCACTTCCAGAAAACGATTCTCGTCTGCCGTCGAATACATCTGTTCTACCGCCGAGTCGATCATGCCGTCCACGAAGGGGCCGATCTCACCGCCAGCCTTGGCAACCTCGTCGGAATCGTACGGAAGATCGTCGGTGAGGTAAATCTTGAAGATCTGGCGGGCGGCAACCTCGTCGGGACGGCTGATCTTGATCTTCACGTCCAAACGTCCTGGACGCAGAATGGCGGGATCAATGAGGTCCTCGCGGTTTGAAGCACCGATCACGATCACATTCTTGAGTGCCTCTACGCCATCGAGCTCCGAAAGGAGTTGAGGAACGATGGTGGATTCCACATCTGAACTGACTCCGGTGCCTCTGGTGCGGAACAGGGAGTCCATCTCATCAAAGAAGACGATTACCGGAACGCCCTCGTCGGACTTCTCCTTGGCTCGCTGAAATATCAGCCGAATCTGTCGTTCGGTCTCACCGACATACTTGTTCAACAGCTCGGGGCCTTTGATGTTCAGGAAATAGGACCGGGCATCGGCCCCTTCGTCGGCAACGGCTTTGGCAAGCGAGTTGGCAACGGCTTTGGCAATGAGCGTCTTGCCGCATCCCGGAGGGCCGTACAACAGAACGCCCTTCGGGGCTTCGAGTGAATATTCGGCAAACAAGGCCTTATGGCGGTATGGCAGTTCGACCGCATCGCGGATCGCTTCGATCTGTTCGACTAGCCCGCCGATCTGGGCGTAATCGATGTCTGGGACTTCTTCGAGTACTAGTTCCTCGACCTCGGGACGGGCAAGTTTCTCAAAAACGAGACCCGTTCGCGGCTCGATCCGGACATGATCTCCTACGCGGACGAAAATATCCTTCATCGAGTCGGCCAACGTGACAACTCGCTCTTCATCAGCATGGGCCAGCACGACCAATCGACCGTCGTCGAGACGGTCTTTGATGAGCACAACGTCGCCAACCGGATCGAATCCACTCACGTCGACAATGTTGAACGCGTCGTTCAGCAAAACGTCCTGGCCGATCCGGAGTTCTTTCACTTCGATACTTGGCTGGGCAGACACCCGCAGCTTTCGCCCCGACGTCACCACGTCGACAGTTCCGTCGGGATGGACCCCTACGACGGAGCCGTACGGGTTGGGTGGCGCGGAGAGCTTCTCAACTTCTTGGCGGAGGACGACCAGTTGCTCGCGAGCTTCCTGAAGGACGGCGGTGAGCTTGTCGTTCTGCTGGCCTGCGGCGAGCAGCTTGCCTTTGGTTTCGAGGACCTGATCCTCAAGCAGTCGCAGTCGGCGGGGAGTTTCCTGAAGCCGATAACGAAGGGTGGTGAGTTCCTCCTCAAGCTGACCGATGGTCGCGCGCAACGCCGCTGTTTCCATTTCGTTGCTCTCTTCAGTCACGACTCACCTCCAGAACCGGCTCGTTGACATCCATATCACCCTAGGACGGTTCGCATCATTCCGTGCGTGATTCGACCAAAACTCATACGTTATTGTCGGCACCACTGCTGGCGTGCTTTAACGAGAAACGTCCGGCTTCCACCGGACGTTCCCGTCGAGCACCGTGACCGAGCTACGGCTCAATGAATATGCACTCGCCGGGGCATTCTTCGGCTGACTCAATGGTAATGTCTTCCTGGCCAGCTGGCACGACGGCTAGCCCGGCGGCTCCCTCGGGGTTACCTTCGGCCTTGGCAAAAATGGTGGCACCCTCTCTGACGTACGCCAGCCCATCGTCGAGCAAGACGAACACGTCAGGGGCGATTTCTTCGCATAGGCCGTCGCCTGTGCAGAGGTCTTGATCGATCCACACCTTCATGGTTTCTGTCTCCTCATCAATTCCGAATGGCCATCTTACCGACACCCTGGGTAATGCAAGCAATTCACTCTTCTTCATTCCTATCGGTCCGCGACTCCCATCGCTGAACCCGTCTGGCAACGGTGATGAACCCCGTATGACCGACCATCTGGTGGTCAGGGCGCACAGAACGGCCTTCGACGTTCCAGGTGCGGATCAGCGACTCGAAGTTGAGGATGTCGGTGAACGTATGGGCGGCCTTGAGGGCCGTGACGGTCTGTTCCATCTGCGGAACGGTCGGCACGTAGGAACAGAAGACGCCGCCTGACTGGAGATGTTCGGCGGCTATGGCGGCGGCGTGCCACGGTTCTGGGAGGTCCAAGATGAGTCGGTCTGGCTTCACCTCGGCGACGACATCTTCCACATCGCCGACTTCGAGGCGGAGGTTGGGCGGAAGCTCACCAAAGAAACGCTCGATGGCCTTCTGAGCCTGGGCGGCGTGGTCAGCTCGCCGATCAACGCTCACCACAGTCCCGGTCGGTCCCACCGCCCGAACCAGCGCCATCGTGAGCGCACCCGATCCAGTGCCGGCCTCGAGAACCGAACTGCCAGGAGCGATATCGGCATAGACCAGGATCGGACCGATATCTTTCGGATACACGATCTGGGCGCCGCGCTTCATCTTAAGGATGTAGTCAGCCAATTTCGGCGGTAACGCGATGAACCGACCACCAGACGGCGTTTCAAACATTGCCCCGTGCAGCGCACCGATGAGTTGGGTGTGCGGGATGGTCCCCTGATGGGTCGTGAACTGACCGCTAACGTCGAGCTTGACCAGGTAACGGCGAGACTTGGAGTCTACGATCAGACATATGTCGCCCGATGCAAACGTCGGTGATGCCACCTAGCTTCCGAAGACCGAAACAGCGCCAGCGAACGTGACGAGCACCATGGCGACCACGGTGGCCCAGATGATAAATTTTCGCATGTTTTCATTTCGCATAAGGTGTCATCCTACGAGATAGGGTACGAGCATGAATTTGATTGGATTTGGCCTCGAACGGCTCATGCGGGGTTTCCGCACGGGGGATCAGAAGATCATCGCCCTCGGGGTTGGTGCTTTGGCGCTTGCCGTCTTACGACGGCCTCCGCAACGTCAGCTCTTGGTGAGCAAGCGCCTCGAACGTGGCGAAGAATACGTCATCAAGCTGAACGATCAGACTTTATAGACCTCGACTATTGCGCCGCCCTGGCGGCCCCTGCGCCTGCCGAGGAAGAAGATGAGCACCAGGAGCACAAGGAGGCCACCGATCGCCCAGGTGGCGGTGTCCTTGGCAGTTTCCTGAGTCTGCTTTATCGCATCCTCGACCTCACGGGCTTTGGCCCGGATGTCGTCGACGGTCACGCCGTTGTTATTCGACATACTTCTTCATCCTCCATCCGAGAATCCCTATAACGGCCAACAAAACAGCCACGGCAATCAAATAGCCCAGCGCCGAGGCAATAGGTCCGTCGCCGATTACTCCAAGAATGGTGCGAAGCATCGCCATCGTTAGGAGCAGTCCGCCAATGGCGAACAGGACCGAGGCCAGGATGCCCATCCCGGCGGCCTTGCCGAGTCGCTTGGCTGGTTCAATCGTCTCCTGTCGCACATACTGCTTGGAGATGTCGACCAGCTGGGAGACCATCTGTGGTATTTCTTGCACGTTGCTCATGGCGCCGAACCTTAGTACTGGTCGAGATCGACAGCCATCAGCGCGTCAACCCGACCTCGAACGGACGCTTCCAGGCCCATGGCTGCCGGGAGCGTTTGCGTGATGAAGAAGCGAGCGGTCGCCACCTTCGCTTCGTAGAAACGCGCTTCTGGCGAGCCGGCCACTTCGACAAGCCGCTGGCTGGCGATCAGCGCGGACTTTGCCATCAACCAGCCACCAACCAGCGTGGAGAGCATCCGAAGATACGGCGTCGCTCCGGCCAGTTTGTCGGCTGGCGCCGATTCGCGCACGAGACCAGTCACGTCGCTGACGGTCTGCTGTGCGGCATTGAGCGCCTTGGCGAGGTCGATGAGGCCCTGTGCTTCGAGGGCTTCGGTGGTATCGCGTATGTCCAACAACAGCCGATCGAGGACAGCCCCATCGTCCATGGAGACTTTGCGCATGACCAGGTCAATCGCCTGAATCCCGTTGGTTCCTTCGTAGATCGGCGCGATCCGAGCATCCCGCCAGTGCTGTGCAACGCCGGTTTCTTCGATATAGCCCATTCCACCGAACACCTGGATAGCCAGTGAGGTCAGCTCTACTCCGACGTCGGTGCACCAGGCTTTGGAAAGGGGTGTCAGCAGCGCCACGAGTTCGTCGGCATGGCGGCGGGCCTGGTCATCAGGATGGAAGTGAGCGTCATCGATCGATCTGGCATTCAGGTACAACAGGGCTCGCATGGCTTCGATACTCGACTTCATGGTGAGCAACATCCGGCGTACGTCTGGATGATCGGCGATAGCGACCGGTTCACGCGTTCCAACGGCGGTTCCCTGCATCCGTTCCTTCGCGAAAACGACCGCATCTTGATAGGCCCGTTCGGCCAGGCCGAGACCTTCGAGGCCAACGGTTAGGCGGGCGTTGTTCATCATCGTGAACATGTAGCGCATGCCTTGATGGGGCTCACCCACGAGATGACCAACCGCTCCCCCGTCTTCTCCGTAGGACATGACTGCGGTCGGGCTGGCCTTGATACCGAGCTTGTGTTCGATCGACACGCAACGCACGTCGTTGCGGTCACCGATCGTGCCGTCGCGGTTGACGAGGTACTTGGGAACGATGAAGAGGCTGATCCCTTTGGTTCCCGGCGGCGCGTCCGGGAGCCGGGCCAGAACCAGGTGCACGATGTTTTCCGTCATATCGTGCTCGCCCCAGGTGATAAATATTTTGGTTCCGGTTATGGCGTAGGTTCCGTCATCGAGGGGCACCGCCCTGGTCGTCAAAGCCCCGACGTCTGAACCAGCTTGAGGTTCGGTCAGGTTCATGGTGCCGCTCCAAACCCCGGTCACCATCTTCTCGAGGAACAGCGCTTTCTGTTCATCAGAACCGTGGGCGCTGAGCGCCTCGATCGAGCCCTGGCTGAGCATGGGACAGAGCGAAAAGGCCATATTCGCCGATGAAGTGAATTCCTGATTGGCTATGCCGACCAGCCAGGGCAGCCCTCCCCCACCGTATTCCGGATCGAACTGAATACCCGTCCATCCGGCCTTTTGATACTGCTCATAGGCGTTCTTGAAACCCGGCGAAGCCGTGACGTTGCCTTCGACGTCCAATGAACTGGGTTGCTGGTCGCCGACCTGGTTCAGCGGAGC
>JAGXFS010000037.1 GCA_024637275.1 Acidimicrobiia bacterium | reverse complement strand
TGAATCCGAGTCCCGGCTCGCCAAGGCTCTCACGGCAGTCGACGCCATGGCGCCGGCCGTCCTCTGGATCGACGAGATCGAGAAGGGATTCGCTACTGCGGGCAGCGACAGCGACGGGGGGACGAGCAGTCGCCTGCTCGGAACGTTTTTACGGTGGATGCAGGACCGGCCGGACGGCGTTTTTGTGGTTGCCACCGCCAACAACGTGAACGGTCTCCCGCCCGAACTTCTCCGCAAGGGTCGCTTTGATGAGATCTTCTTTGTCGACCTGCCGGGGGACGAAGCCCGACGAGACATCTTCGTCCATCATCTGCAGTCGCGTGAGCACGTTCCCGATCTGTTCGATCTCGGCCAGTTGGTCGAGGCCAGCCCCGGGTATTCCGGAGCCGAAATCGAAGCTGCCATCGTTGGCGCCACCTATCGAGCGTTCGCCGAGGATAAGTCGCTCGGTACCTCAAACTTGCTCCAGGAGTTGGCCGCCACCGTGCCTCTATCGAGATCGCGAGCAGAAAGTGTGGGAGCGTTGCGCGCCTGGGCAGCCAGTCGAGCGGTCCGGGCCTAGCGACCCTAGACTTCTCAAATCTGAGCGGGTTATCCGCTAGTGTTTGGCGCAATGAAGCTCAGACCCGCCCTCGCCCAGTTTGAAGAGACCACCGAGGGCGACGAGACCCGTGTCAAAGTGATCCTCGCCTGGGGCGAGGAGATGTTCGAAGGCACCTCGGTCGGATCCGTCGCTGCCTCGGCCCGCCCCCGACTGATCGGGGAAGCCACCCTTCGTGCCGTCGAAGCCATCTCCAACGGCAAGCTTCAGCTCGATCTGGCCGCAGTAGCAACCACCGACCTGGGCGCCTCACGGATCGCCATTGCCCAGGTCCATTCGGCTGCTGCCCCCGGTGCCCTGGTCGGCAGTGCAGTGATCCACGAGAACAGTCCCGAAAAGGCCACGGCTCGAGCGGTTCTCGATGCCATCAACAGGCACCTTGAGGTCGCGCTCTAACCAGTCAGCTCAACCAGGCTGAACTCACTGCAATTCGAGTTGGGACCTCAATTCCATTCGGGCGCTCCGACGAGCTTCAGCCTTCCGCTGATCCCGTAGTTCGGAGTCAGTTTCCGCCAGGATCGGCGGCACCTCGACGGGATGGCCGTCACGGTCAACCGCCACCATCGTCAGGAACGCCCTCGTCGTGAGTTCGCCGTCGCCGGTACGAGGATTCTCGCGGGTGACTTCCACCTCCACCTCCATGGAGGTAGTCCACGCCTGAGTCACGTGCGCCACAATCGACAACACATCGCCCATGTGTACCGGCGCCAGAAACGACAGCGAGTCGACCTGGGCCGTGACCACCCGACCCCGACAGTGACGCATAGAGGCCACCCCGGCGGCTTCATCGACGAGCTTCATGATCGACCCACCGTGCACGAAACCTGCCGTATTCCCATGGTCGACACCCATCATGAGGGTCATAGTGGTAAGCGAATCAGCGGGTGGTTTGGGCTGCAATTTCGGGCTCATGCGAGCGACTGCCTTTCATTCTTAATTTGATATACTAAGACTAAGATTTTCTGAAATAGTCCCAGCACTTTAGACGTTGGAATAGATACCATGGATATACAAAAACTCACAAACGCAACCCAGCAATCACTCATAGCCGCTCGTGGCCTGGCCGACGCCGCCAATCACCAGTACGTAACGCCGGGACACCTGGTCCTGGCCCTGCTCAGCCAGACCGATGGGATCGTTTACCCATTGCTCAGTCGCCTGGAGGTTACTCCCACGGCGCTGCGCAACGCGATCACCACCCTCATCGACAAGCTCCCCAAGGTCTATGGCGACACCGAGGCGTCGTTTTCTCCCGAAGCGATCAAAGTGCTTGAGGTCGCCGATGGTGAACGTCAGGATATGTCGGACGACTATGTTTCGGTGGAGCACGTCATTCTGGCCCTCCTCAAGACCAAAGACCCGGTCGGCCCAGTCCTGGCCGAGTTCAAGATCACCAGGAAACGTGTACTCGAAGCCCTCACGTCACTGCGCGGCAGCCAGCGGGTCACCTCCCAGGATCCGGAAGCGACATTCAACGCCCTGGAAAAGTACGGACGGGACCTCACATCGGTTGCGAGAGCCCAGAAACTCGATCCGGTGATCGGCCGTGACGAGGAAATCCGACGGGTCATCCAAGTCCTCTCCCGTCGGACGAAGAACAACCCGGTGCTCATCGGGGAACCGGGGGTTGGCAAGACGGCGATTGTGGAAGGGCTAGCCCAGCGAATCGCCAACGGCGACGTACCGGAAGGCCTCAAGAGCAAACGAATTGTCGGAATCGATCTTTCCGCGCTCGTCGCAGGCGCCAAATATCGGGGTGAATTCGAGGAACGACTCAAGGCCGTCCTCGACGAAATCAAGAACTCCGAGGGTCAGATCATCACGTTCATCGACGAGATGCATACCCTGGTCGGAGCCGGGGCGGCCGAAGGTTCCATGGACGCCTCTAACATGCTCAAGCCGATGCTCGCCCGGGGTGAACTGCGGCTCATTGGAGCAACGACCCTCGATGAGTTCCGTAAATACGTCGAGAAGGATGCCGCACTGGAACGCCGCTTCCAACCGGTCCTCGTGGAGGCGCCGTCGGTCGAAGACACCATCGGCATCCTGCGGGGCCTCAAGGAGCGTTATGAGGTCCATCATGGCGTGCGCATCCAGGACTCGGCGCTGGTCGCTGCGGCCGTATTGTCTGATCGGTACATCACCGGTCGCCACCTGCCTGACAAGGCTATCGACCTCGTCGACGAGGCCGGTTCCCGACTTCGAATCGAGATCGATTCGATGCCCGACGAGATCGACGAACTCGAGCGCCGAATCATTCAGCTTGAGATCGAACGAGCCGCTCTCAAGAAAGAAACCGACTCCGCCTCGGTCAGCCGGCTCGAGGCACTCGAAGAAGAATTGGCCAACATTTCTGAGGAACGCGACCGTCTGACGGCTCACTGGTCGTTGGAAAAGGATGCCATCACGAAGATCCGCGCCTTGGCCGAGTCGATCGAAGAAACGCGCGCCGGGGCCGAACGAGCCGAACGATCTGGCGACCTGCAGAAGGCCGCCGAACTCCGCTACGGGACGCTCCCCGAACTAACTGAGCAGCTCGCTGGCGGTCAGGCCCAGCTCGAAGAACTCCAATCCACGATGCGCATGCTTACCGAGGAAGTCGACGATGAGCACATCGCCGAGGTGGTCAGCCGGTGGACCGGCGTCCCGGTGTCACGCCTGATGGAAGGCGAGATCCAGAAACTGGTTCGACTCGAAGATCACCTCCACAAGCGCGTGGTTGGGCAAGACCAGGCGGTTCGCGTCGTAGCCGATGCCATCCGGCGCAGCCGGGCGGGACTTTCGGACTCGTCGCGACCAATCGGTTCTTTCGTATTCCTTGGTCCGACTGGCGTTGGCAAGACTGAACTGGCTCGGGCCCTGGCCGAATTCTTATTCGACGACGAGCAGGCGATGGTCCGCATCGACATGTCCGAGTACATGGAGAAGCATTCCGTGTCCCGCCTCATCGGCGCCCCACCTGGATACGTGGGATACGACGAAGGCGGTCAACTGACCGAAGCGGTGCGTCGTCGGCCCTATTCGGTGATCCTGCTCGACGAAATCGAGAAAGCCCATACCGACGTGTTCAACGTGCTGTTGCAATTGCTCGACGACGGACGACTGACCGACGGTCAGGGGCGGACGGTTGACTTCACCAACGCCGTTTTGATCATGACCTCGAACCTCGGGTCTGAGATGATCACGCCTGACCTTTCTGACGAGGTCGTATCGAGCCGGGTGATGGACGTAGTCCGCAGCCACTTCCGGCCGGAGTTCCTCAACAGGGTCGATGACTTAATCGTGTTCCATCGTCTCACCAGAGAGGATCTACGCAAGATCGTGGAGATCCAACTGGCGCTCGTCCAGAAGCGACTAGCCGACCGGACGATCGCCCTCGATGTGTCGGACGCCGGTCTCGACTGGTTGGCCGACCAGGGCTATGACCCTGCCTACGGCGCCAGGCCCCTCAAGCGACTCATTCAGACCGCTATCGCCAACCCGCTCGCCATCAAGATCCTCGAGGGCGCCTATCCCGAAGGCTCCAAGGTTCAGGTCGATGTCGAAGAAAGCGAACTGGTCATCAGCTAGCGAACGACGGCCGAATCAAGGGTCGAGCATTTGGAGAAAGTCGGCGCACCGGATCGACTCGTGGTTCTCACCAATCGCCTCGGCCATCCGCCGCAGACCGTCGAGGCTGCGAAGGAACCCGGTGTTCGAAGGATGGGTCCAGCGGACGTAGCCCGATCCTTTCCAACCGTTCTGCCGGAGAGCGTCGAGGCCGCGGTGATAGCCAATCCGGAAGTAGGCATACGCTTCCACCTTCGACTGATCGTCGAGCGCCTGACTTTCCACGAGTTCACCGATAGTTGCCCAGACCAATGGCATCTCGGGGAATTGCCTGACCACTTTGGCGACGGCCGCGTGCGCTTGCGGTTGAGCCAATGCCTTGGTTAGAGCAGCTACTAAATCAGCAGGTGGATCTGGCAAAACGATGTTCGGGGGACCGTCCGCATTGAACGTTACGTTGGACATAAGCGGAGACGATACTCGCACGAACGGGGTCCTGGTCAATAGGATGGGGACTAGACACCCGAAAAACTGGGGAACCAGAGCACGTGCCGTGCGTCTCCCTGGAAAGAGAGGAACCAAGCATGGATGAGTTCTGGAGACCCTTTTGGACGGTCTTAGCGGTCGCTCTCGTAGTCGGAGAGGTCGCAACAGCCGGATTTTTCATGTTGCCTTTCGCCATCGGGGCGGGCGTTGCAGCCGTATTGGCATGGATGGGGCTCGGCGTAGCTGCCCAGTGGGCGGCGTTCGTCGCAACCGGGACCATCGCATTCATGTGGCTACGTCGATTCGCACAAACAGATGAGGTCCACCCGATCGGCGCCAACCGATTTGATGGTGCCACCGCCGTAGTCATTCACGAGATCAACGAGGTGACCGGTACCGGGTCCGTGCGGATGGGCGCAGAAGAGTGGCGAGCAGTCAGCGACACTGCGGACATCGCGGAAGGAACCGTTGTTGACATCGTTGAAGTCCGGGGGACACGACTTGTCGTGACTCCCGTCAGGGAAACAAAGAGCGAAGGAGTCTAAATGCCCGATTTTGGTGGGTTCATAATCATCTTTTTGGCGATCGTGGTGTTCTACCTCGTATCTGCGTCGATCAAGGTGGTCGCCCAATACGAGAAGGGACTTGTCGAAACCTTCGGCAAGTACCGCAAGACGGTCGACCCGGGACTGAACTTCATTATCCCGTTCGCCCAAACCATCACCCGGGTGGACATGCGTGAGCAGGTCGTCGACGTCGCGCCCCAGGAAGTCATCACAAAGGACAACGTGGCGGTCACCGTGGACGCGGTGGTGTACTACGAGGCAACGGATCCCGTGAAGCTCAAGTACAACGTGGCGAACTTCATCGTGGCAGCCACCAAACTCGCCCAAACCAACCTGAGGAACATCGTCGGTGAGCTGCAACTAGACGAAGCCCTGACGTCGAGGGAGCTCATCAACACGCAGCTCCGACAGATCCTCGACGACGCCACGGACAAGTGGGGAACCCGGGTCGTGCGAGTCGAGATCCAACGGATCGAGCCGCCGCCCGATGTCACCCAGGCCATGCATCGCCAGATGAAAGCCGAGCGGGAGCGCCGTGCCGTCGTGACCGAGGCCGAAGGCGAGAAGACGTCGGCCATTCTGCGGGCCGAGGGCGTCAAGCAGCGCGACATCTTGCAGGCCGAGGGTAAGGCCGAGGCTATCAAGCGAGTTGCCGAAGCCGACCGGTATCAGAAAGAAACGGTCGCCGAAGGTGAAGCCAAGGCCATCGAGCGGGTCTACCAGGCCATCCATGACGGTGATCCGACCAACGACCTCATAGCCATCAAGTATCTCGAGGCCCTCGAGGCGGTTGCCAACGGCAACGCGACGAAGATCTTCATGCCCATGGAGGTTTCGGGAATCCTCGGAAGCATCGGTGCGATCGGCGAATTGTTCAACGATCACGGACATGGCACGGCGGCGATGCCGATGGGGGCGCCAGTCGACGTTCCTCCCCCACCGTCATCCCCGAACCCGGGAATGACTTAGCCAGCCGACTCAGCTACCCGCCGGGCCTCTTCAATCGTGCCCGGCGGGTAGATGAAAATCGAATACTCGCCACATCTTTCCGACGATTCGGCCCAGGCCACCGCCCACATACCGTCGGCCAGTGGGCCGATGGCCCCGGTTACTCCACGCAACTCGACTCGTTCAGTCGCCCCCACCCAGTTCGTCGGAGGCAACGCACCCCTGACGATCACCAAGGCAGGCGTGCCCGCCTCGTTGGCGAAGACCGTCTGGCTGGTCCCGGGCAGCGACGTGAACACATCGGAATAGTCGGTTGCCACCGTTTGCGACTCTGATACGGTCGAGGGCGGAAAAGATACCGTCACACCTGGCTCCGGACACGGTTCGAGACCAGCCTGCGAGGTGGTAGTTGTCCCAAGCGTGGTCGAGGTCGAAGTGGCCGGCGAAACCGTTGTAGCTACCGGCGAGGCAGTCGTTCCACACCCGGCCAAACCGATCAAGCACGCGAGCAATCCGAGGCGTATCGTCATGGCTGAGATGGTAGGCGCCCGCGACAGTAGTACCGTGCCTGCAGCCGAAAACGGAGTCCGAAATCAACCGCAAAGAACGCGCCAAGCAAGCATTCGACGCCGTCGAATACGACCTTCAATCGTTGTCTGCGTGGATGTACGAGAATCCCGAGGTTGGATTCGAAGAATTCGCTACGTCCGAACGGATCGCTTCCTACCTGCGTTCCCACGGCCTGGACGTCACCAAGCCGGCCTACGGGCTAGAAACGGCCTTTGTGGCGACGGTCGGTAGGTCAGGTCCCGAAATAATCATCTGCGCCGAATACGACGCCCTCCCGGGAATCGGCCAGGCCTGCGGCCACAACATTATTGCTGCATCGGCGGTGGGCGCTACGTTGGCGCTCGCCGACCTCGCAGATGATCTCGGTGTTCGGGTGACCATTCTCGGGACTCCCGCCGAGGAGGCTTATGGCGGCAAGGTCGACCTCCTGAACGCGGGCGCGTTTGCTAACGCCTCCGCGGCGATGATGGTGCATCCTTCGCCGACCGACGTGGTCGACCCAGGGGTGTTGGCTGTCCGGCACCTTGATGTCGAATTCCACGGCAAGGACTCCCATGCCGCTTTCGCCCCGCAACTTGGCATCAACGCACTCGATGCCTTCGTCCAGGCTTACGTGAACGTCTCGACGTTGCGCCAGGCCCTATACACGACCGACAAGATCCACGGGATCATTACTCACGGCGGGGACGCGCCCAACATCATCCCTTCGTACACCAAGTCTGCCTGGTACGTTCGGGCGGCTGACCGGGCCCGGCTAGCTGAACTCTCCTCACGGGTCGAAGCGTGCTTCGCGGCGGCCGCCCTGGCAACCGGCTGCACCTGGGAGATGAGCGAACACGGACATCCCTACGACAACCTCGTTTCCAACCCCGACATGGTCGAGCTGTTCAAGGCGAACGCCGCCAGTCTCGGGCGACCGATGCTGAGGGGCACTGACTTTCCACCGGGAGCCTCGGGCTCTACCGACATGGGCAACGTCAGTCACGTGGTTCCTACGATTCACCCGTTCCTGTCTATCAACTGCGCTCCGGTTGTGAACCATCAACCCGAGTTTGCCGCCCACACCGTATCCCCCGATGGCCACCGAGCCATTCGCGATGGCGCCCTGGCCATGGCGATGACCGTCATAGATCTCGTGGAACAAAACCGGCTCCCCTTGAGGGTCGAGCGATCCAGGCCTTAGGCGGCTAGTTCCACCGGATAACAGAGACCACATTCGAATAATTGTCAGTCCAAAGCGGACCATCAACTGCGATGCTGGTCCACATCGGGTCGGACGTGGCGGCTTCCACGGCCGCCTCAGAGATGCCCATGACCACCCAGATGGATGCCGAGGCGAACGTGTCTTCGAGACCGGGCTGGAACGCGGCAACCCGGGCGTGCAGCCCGAGTTCCTGTCCGATCCGACCGACGACTGGCGACAACACGAGATGGCGGTTCGAGATGTGGAACATGACAACGCCGTCAGCTTTGACCGAATCCAGATAGAGCTGCACCGCTTCGAGCGTCAACAAATGGATCGGGATCGAATCAGACGAAAATGCGTCTACGACGAGAACGTCGTGATCGGGATCGAGTCGGGCGAGCTCCAGCCGCCCGTCCCCGACCACCACGTCGACGGTCCCCTGGGAGTCACTCAAGTACGCGAACAGGTCCCGATTCTGTGCAAACTCGACGACGGCCTGGTCGATCTCATAGAACGTCATCGAATCATCAGGACCGAGGTAAGCCGCCAAAGTGCCCGCTCCTAAGCCAATAACGCCGACGTCAAAAGGCTCCGGACGTTCGGCGTACCCGGCCAGAGCATGCCCGGCTGGCCCCGCCGGGTCGTAGTAGCCGATGGCGAGATTTCCCGGCCCATCCGCCGACCAGACCTGGGCACCATGGATGGTCGTGCCGCTCAGCAGGACGTGCACGTCCGATAGTTCTCGCACCTGATACGTGCCGTAAAAGGTGCGCTCAGCTGCGAGTATCTTCGATCCGGCTGCCGGTTGGGCGACGACAACGGCCAGCACCGCGAGAGCGGCCGTGAACACCCAGGCTCGCCACGACCAGGCAAACGCCACAATCCCGGCGACACCAAGGAACAGAAGACGGCTGACGTCAGTTCCCGCAACCATCCCCAGTGCCAGAGCTGACCCGAACAAAACTACGGCAATCAGCTTGGTCATCTGCTGACGAGAAACTGCCGGCTGAGATAGGAGGGTGGCCGCCAGGACCAGCCCAATCGGGTACTCGAAGACACTCTTGAAGAGCACCGGGGCAACGAGCGCTCCGCCAATTCCCCCCAGGAGGCCCCCAACGGACAGCAAGAGATAGAAGCGGGTCAGCTGATCCACACCAGGTCGCCCGTCGTAAAGGCGACGGTGCCCTACGTATGCGGCAAGTGCGAAGACGGCGAGCGGCATCGAAATTGCCACGAAGAGAACTCGCAATACCGCACCCGAGGCGATCATGATCGCCGGAATAAGGACCAGGCGCAACGTTCGAGTCGCAACCGGTAGGGCCTTTCCTGGACCCCGAAAAGCGACCACGAAGCTCCCGAGGTAGATAACGAGCGGGATGATCCACAACAGCGGAAACGCCGCCACGTCAGTTGATACGTGGCGGGTGACCCCCAGCAGCAGGAACGAGGGGACAAACGAAAGGTAGATCGTTCGACCCGTAGAGATCGCGGCGGTAGCGTCCGCCCCGGTCGGGGCGTCCATTGTCCCGACGGTCTGTGCACCTCTGGCGAAGAACCACCCGACGATCACCCCGACCAGCAGCGCTAGCATTGCGTACCCGATTGCGAATGCGACCGCCTGCTGGCGAAGGTCGAACAACGGTTCAAGCACAAATGGATAGGCGAGCAGACCAAGGATGCTCCCGATGTTCCCAGCTGCATACAGCGGATAGGGATTGTGGGCTAGCGGATGATTCGTTTCGCCAAACCACCGCTGAATAGTGGGACTCATGGTCGTAAGGGCAAAGTACGGCGCGCCCACCATCATCGTAAGTGTCAGAATCACCGACAGCGTCGGCGAACCATCAGCGAGCCCCTCAGGAATAGCGAACGGAAGAGTCACAAGCGGGAGTGCTACCAGCACGAGATGAAGAGCCCTTCTCACCTTCGTCGGAAATCGAACCACAGCGTGGGCGAAAAGGTACCCACCTAAGAGCAGCGATTGAAAGACCACCATGGCCGTGTTCCATACCGCGGCAGACCCACCGAACTTCGGCAGCAGGAGGCGGGTCGCCATGGGCTGGACGAGGAAAACCAACCCTGCGCTGACAAAGCTGACGGTCACATAAAGACCAAGCAAGGCCCCGCCAGCGCGGCGCTGATTGATTAAGGGAACACTCGTCATGCGGGCCTAGACCCTATCGGACCCGCTCGCCAACACCCGGGATTCTGCGGTCCAGATAAACGCCGGACGCTTTAGAGAATCTGGCTGAGGAAGAGCTTCGTGCGGTCGTGCTGAGGATTGGTGAAGAAGTGCTCAGGAGTACCTGCTTCTACGAGCTGGCCGTAGTCGAAGAACAGCACCCGGTCGGCGACCTCACGGGCGAAGCCCATTTCGTGCGTGACCACGATCATGGTCATGCCTTCCTTGGCCAGTTCCTTCATCGCGTCGAGCACTTCCTTGACCATCTCCGGATCGAGCGCCGAGGTGGGCTCGTCGAACAACATGATCTGGGGCTGCATCGCCAGCGCCCTAGCAATAGCCACCCGCTGCTGCTGACCACCTGAGAGTTGACCGGGATACTTATCCGCCTGCTCGGGGATCCCGACCCGCTCAAGCAATTCCCGACCATACGCTTCGGCCTCGGACTTGGACTGCTTTTTCACCCAGATCGGGGCGAGTGTGATGTTCTGCATGATCGTGAGGTGTGGGAACAGGTTGAACGACTGGAACACCATCCCGACGTCTTTGCGGATCGCCTCGATGTTCCGGACATCGTTGGTCAGCTCAATACGATCGACGAAAATCTGTCCCTCCTGATGCACCTCCAGCCGGTTTATGCATCGAATGAACGTTGACTTGCCCGACCCGGACGGCCCAATGATGACGACGACTTCGCCCTTCGTGACTTGCAGGTCGATGCCGCGCAATGCCTGGAAATCGCCAAACCATTTCTTGACGCCCCGGCAATCGATGATCGCTTGATCAGTCATGTCATTGGCTCCTTACCGTGTGCCTAGGCCGAGACGCCGCTCAAGGCGCATCGACGAACGAGAGAACGTGAATGTGAATACCCAGTAGATCGCCGCCGCGATCACGGTCATCTCCATGATGGATCCGAGATTGGCGGATTGGCCAGGGACGACGGTGCGAGCAATATACAGGAGGTCGAACAAGCCGATGATCGAAACGAGCGACGTGTCCTTGAACAACGAAATGACCTGGCCGACCAATGCCGGGATCACTGCCTTGAGCGCCTGTGGCAACGTGATGAGCACCGTCTTCTGAACGACACTCATTCCAACGGCATCCGCGGCCTCATACTGGCCCTTGGGAATGGACTGGAGACCACCCCGGACATTCTCAGCAAGGTAGGCGGCCGAGAACAACGTAATTGCAATGATTGCCCTGACCACGCTATCGATATCCACGACTCCGGCCAGGAAGAGATTGAGAAGGTTGGAACCTATGTACAGCCAGGTGATCAAAGGCACCGACCGAACCAACTCGATATAGGTCGTTGAGATCATGCGGACGATCGGCATCGTCGACGCCCGACCGAGCGCCAGCAGCACACCGAGCGGGAACGACAGCACAATACCTGCAATGGCCAACGTAAAGGTCAGAGCGAGACCTCCAACGAAGGCGGTCCCGCTCAACTGCAGCAGCGAGGAGGCGGCACCGAGTCGGAAGGACATGATCAACAGGCCCAGGGCAGCCCACCAAACCCCGATGAATTGCAGGCGGGCCGCTTTGGCTCCTCCGAACGAGGGCGCGGCAAGCGCGAACAGGGCACCCAGGATCAGCGGAAACTTGAACTCAAGACGCTGGAGAACGTCGGCGGCAGACGAGGTGATGTGGAAAGGAGAGGTCGAGGTCGGATCGAACAGGTACCACGAAAAGAGCACCCACAAGATTGCAAGGACCAACCCCAGGGCCGACACAATGAACTTCCACTCTCCGGTGTCCGGGGCTCCAATGACGTAGAGGGCGGCACCTACCGCGGCTCCGACTACCAGGAATATCGGCAAGTCGAGGCTGAGCACGGTGTCCCACTTGATGTCCGGCGCTCGCATCACGACCATCAAGATGGCGGGGAACGACAAGGCCCAGAGACCGACCAGGATCCGGCGGAGAGCGGGAACGGCGTCACGAATCGCCACCCCGATAACATACGACGCGGCCAGCACCCCGAGCAGGATCGTCCAAGGGACCTTGGTCGAGTTGGCTAGCGCCTGACTCGTTACTTCCTTCGTCCCATCGGCGAACACTTCCTGAACGGGAAGCTTGATCGTCCACAAGAAAACCGCAATCAGAACCAAACCGAATCCGGCCAGCGCGACGGTTGAGATCACCGGGTCGTTGATGGAGGCCTTCTTGGCGCGCTTCCACAGATAGCCTGCGCCAGCGATGGCCAGGCCGGAGACTGCCAGAATCCCCCGACCACCCGTGAACTCACCGGGAGCCAACAAGGCGAGAACCAGGGCGGCCGAACCAACCGACAGAAGTCCGCTCGCCACCTGGCCGACTGAGACCTTGCCGGCCACTCGCCAGACCGCCGCCGACAGTCCGGCCAGGACGACGACGATTCCAACGGATATCCACACCCGCGAGAACTGGGCGTCCGGGTAGGCCTGGACCATCAACAAGCGTGAGTTGGCAGTGACCGACGACCACTTCCTGAACGGGTTGAGGAACCAGGCGATCAGGGCTCTTAGTCCGAAAAACACGATGAAACCTACGACGATCGTCGTGATGGTGCTGCTCACCGAGTACGCCAGGTTGTCACGAATCCACTGGACCGCCCCCGAGGGAGGGGGCTCCGGAGCAAGTTCTCCCGTGTCGACGAACACCTCGCTATCGGCCATTAGCGCTCCACCAACTTCAGCTTCTTATTCCATCTGTTCACGATTGCCGACAATGTCAGGCTGACGAATGAGTACCAAGCCATCCATGAGATCACGATCGGAATGGTTTGGCCGGTCTGGTTGAAGATGGTCTGACCAACCTGCACGATGTCCGGATAGGCCACCGCGATACCGAGCGAAGTGTTTTTCGCGAGGTTCAAGTACTGGTTGCCAACTGGAGGAAGAATAATCCGGAAGGCCTGCGGTAGAACGATCATGCGGAGGAGCTGGCTCCGTCGCAGGCCAACCGCAAAACCCGCCTCGGTCTGACCCCTGGGTACCGCGAGCACACCGGCGCGAACGGCCTCGCCGATGAAGGCGGCGGTGTATAGAACCACACCGATCCATAGCGCAAAGTACGCGCGGGTAATGACGTGCCCAGCATCAGGTAAGTAGTTATTGAAACGACCATCGATGGCCGGAAGGGAAAAGTCGAATGGCGCTCCACCAACGAATGAAAAGCGGTTCTCAAGCCCCGTGAACAGCTGACTGAAGCCGATATCCTGTCCAAAGATCGTGCCTTGCCCGACGATCGCCTCTACCGGACCAGACTGAAGCAGGAAAAACAGCGCCAGACCCAACGCCACCACAGCTGCCATGACCAGGCGGAACCAGTCGTCGTCGGTCAGCTTTCCAAGTCCTGCCGGCGTTCGCAGTTCATCGAGTCGCTTCTTGATGATGTAGTAGGCACCACCGACTGCCAGACCGGCGAGAACGATCTGGAAAATGATGATCGGCGTGTTCTGAAAGAAGGCCGCCACAAACCCAAATACCGGACCAAAGATCCCCATCACCGGATGGGCGAACGTGCCAACGATCGCGAAGGCGAGCAGCACGCCGCCTGACCAAAGGAACGCGCGCGCTTCGGCGGTGCCGGCTTCTTGGAGGCGAATTCGCCAGCGGTAGACATATCGGGTCGCCACGGCTCCCACAATCATGAACCCGACCCACTGCCAACGACCATCGGTCGGGACGAACCAGGGGAGGGCAAAACCCTTCGGCGAGGCGAAGATCCATCCCTCTGGGAGCAACCGCAGACCAAACAGCGATTTCAACGAGCCGTCGCTGGTCTCGTCGACCACGATGTCGGGAATAATCGAAACGACAATACCCCAGAACACGATCTGCACAAGCAGCGGGATGTTGCGAATCGTTTCGATGTAAACCGTCGCCAACTTGTTGACAAGCCAGTTGTGGGAAAGCCGGCTTACGCCGATGATGATCCCGAGAATTGTGGCGGCAAGGATCCCCGAAATCGTGACCCGGAGCATGTTGGTGACGCCAACCAGCAGCGCCTCGAAGCCGCTCTCAGGGAACGTGGTGAAGCCCTCAGCAACCTGGAACCCAACCGGACGCGCCATGAAGTCCCAGGACACGGCCAGGTTCTGCTTGGCCAGGTTGGCGATGGAAAAAGTGCCAAGAAGCCAGAAGACGGTCACGATCCCAATCAGGAACGCAATCTGAAAGACCCACTTGAGGACGGTGACATCGCGATAGAACGGAGGGCGCGTTGGGCGCTGAATAGCTGTCGTCACGGGCTCTCCTTCCGTCGTAACTAGTTATCGCCAGGTCACCATAACAACGAGAGGGACGCCGATGGCGTCCCTCTCGGGTTTTTCTGTTTCGCTTAGAAGTGTCTAGCGGGCTGGCGGAGCATAGATCATGCCACCGTCGTACCACTGAGCGTTGTAGGAACCGTCGCGGAAGATTCCGACCGGGTTGAGGGTACGAGTGAAGATCTCATCGTAGTTACCAACCTGGCTGATGACGTTGTAGAACGCGTCAGCTTCGAGACCCATGGTGGACTGCAATTCGTCATCGGTCACACCAAACAAACGACCAAGCTCGGGATTGAGGTCGACGTCGCCAATCAGGGATTCGACGTTGCCGGAGGTGGCACCGAATTCATCAGCAATGAACGTCGCGTAGACCGTCCAGTTGACAATGTCAGCCCACTGGCTGTCGTTCTGACGGTAGACGGGACCAAGGGGCTCCTTGGAGATCGGGGCACGTGGGAACACAACCCAGTCG
Source organism: Acidimicrobiia bacterium (assembly GCA_024637275.1). Classification (GTDB taxonomy): domain Bacteria; phylum Actinomycetota; class Acidimicrobiia; order Spongiisociales; family JAENVV01; genus JAENVV01. Next base: position 4,791 of record JAGXFS010000037.1, on the reverse strand, counting down.
CCCTCTTGGATCTCTCCGTCACGGATGGCGGTCACCATGTTGCCCACGAGGCCGGAAGCATCAGTGGTCACGAGGTCACATGAGCCGGCCTTGAAGCCTTCCATTGCCTCTGGGAATTCCGCCACCGTGCTCAGCACGATCGTGGCACCGGCCTGAGCTGCACCTTCGGAGATGTTCTTCTCAGTCGTCGTACCGGCATTGGTACACAGGACGGCGCCATCAACGTCGGCAAGCGTGGAGTCGGCGGTGAAGCCATCAGAAGCCTTACCCATCACGCCTTGACCGTCGTAGTACGTGGTCGGACCAAAGTCGAGACCAAGCGTGGTGTCACGGGACTGGGTCCAGGTGGTGTTGCGGATAAGGACGTCGATCTCGCCTGCCGCAAGAGCGGTGAACCGCTCGGCTGCAGTCAACGCCGCAAACTCGACGGCGTTTGCGTCACCGAGAACGGCAGCAGCAACGGCGCGACACATTTCGGCGTCGAAACCGGTCATAGATCCATCGGACTGCGTTTCAGAGAACGCAACCGCGCTACCGCTAACGCCGCACTTCAGGACACCGCGAGCGCGGACCTCGTCAAGGGTGGCGCCGCCGGACTGTCCGGCAACAGGAGTTGTCGGGTCGGTCGAACCCGGAGCGGTTGTATCCGTTGTACCCGGATCAGTCTGGGTTGTGTCATCTGGTGTGGTTGGTGCCGTATCGTCGGCGGTACATGCAGTTGCAAAAATACCGAGAACGACCAACACAGCAAGAATTCGCTGCATCTTTTTCATTTCTCTCCTTATGTTCCAGCTTTAGCGTCCCAACAGGCGGCCCGAACTGGACGAGCAAACCCGCAAGCATTCGTACGGTAGACGATCAACCCCGCGAAAATCAACCGGACCCTCGCTTGAACTGAGGAACGAACCCACTCCGGCGCCGCTCAAGCGCCTACGAGTTCGGCCAGTCCGACCGCCAACTCCCGGTACGACCGGTGACGGTCGGCGACGTCCGAATCTCGACCGTAGAGCTGTAGCGTTGCGGACGTCGACGGCCCGAGACAGGCCAATCGCACCCCTTCAAAACTGCGGGTCAATGCCCATCCGTGCACGGCCGACGACGAGACGAACACGGCCCCATCAACTTCATCGCCCGGCGGACCGATCGGTGCCGTCGAGTACACGGGGACCGAGACGAGATCGCAGCAACGATCCGCCAGTTCGGCCAATGCCCGGGGGTCGGTGCTTGGGGCGTGCGGCATCGCAACCCGAGCGTGTTCCACGTCGAGGGACCGAACGAGGTCCAGCAAACTGCCATTGCCAATCGCACAAACCGTCCCACCCCGTTCGGCCACCGACGTAGCGGTCGCGGGGCCGATCACCGCGGCTCCTACTGAGGGAAACGATCCGTCGGGCCAGAGCGTGTCAAGGGACCGTGATGAAGCGAGGACAATCAGGTCTGCTTCCTCGCAGGCCGCCCGAGCCCGGGCGATATCTTCGTCACGACCACGAATCACTTCGATACAAGGAAGCTCGACCGGTGTCAGACCGACCGCAACGAGTTCGGCAGACATCCCTGCCGCCCGGTCCAATGTGGTGGTTACCGCAACCCGGAACACAATGGTCAAACCCTACGCCGTCAGTTCCCATTATGAGGTCGGTATCGGTACTCTTCTACACATGGAGCGTTTTACCAACCGCGAACTGTCGTGGCTCGATTTCAACGAGCGAGTACTGGCGATCGTGGAGGACCCCACCACGCCACTGCTTGAGCGCGCCAAGTTCGCCGCCATTTTCTCGACGAACCTCGACGAGTTCTTCCAGGTTCGGGTGGCCGGACTCATGGAGCAGGTAGCGGCAGGTGTCACAAGTGCTCCGCCCGACGGAATGACACCGACGGAACAGTTGGAAGCCGTTCGCTCTCGGGCCACAGAGTTGATGGACCGGCTCACCGCGGTCGTCCACAAAGATTTGCTCCCCGAGCTGGCCGCCGAGCGGATCTCTGTCGTCGACGTTGCCAGCCTGACGGCCGAAGACAACACCTGGCTGGACGAAGAGTTCCGCACCAAAGTCTTCCCGGTGTTAACGCCGCTGGCGGTAGACCCTGCTCATCCTTTCCCGTACATCTCCAACTTGTCGCTCAGCCTGGCCGTCAATATTCGAGACCCTCACGACGGCACAATGCGATTTGCCCGGGTCAAGGTCCCACCCCGCCTCGATCGATTCATCCGTCTACCCGACGGGGAACGTTTCGTTCGGCTCGAGCAAGTCATTGCGTCACATTTGGGCGACCTGTTCAGTGGGATGGAAGTCGTCGACCACTACATGTTCCGGGTTACTCGCAACGCCGACCTGGTACTCGAGGAGTCGGAAGCCGACGATCTGCTTGAAGCCATATCAATCGAGTTGACCCGGCGACGGTTCGGACGGGCCGTCCGGCTCGAGGTGGAAACCGACATCTCGCCGAACAGTCTGGCGGTGCTGATGCGCCAACTGCAGATGGATTCACGAGACATCTATGTGTTGCCGAGCCCATTGGACCTGACCGGTCTGATGTCGTTGTATTCAATCGATCGTCCAAACCTCAAGTGGGAGTACTGGAAGGGCGTCACCCAGGCAGCCCTGGCCCAGGTCGACGGTTCACCGCCCAACCTGTTCAACGTCATCAGGGATCGAGACATCCTCGTCCAGCACCCCTACGACTCCTTCACGAGTTCGGTTGAAGAGTTCCTGAGACAGGCGGCTCGCGATCCGGATGTTCTCGCCATCAAACAGACCCTGTATCGGACCGCCGACGATTCGGCCATCGCCCGCGATCTCATCGTCGCCGCCGAACGAGGCAAACAAGTGGTGGCACTCGTAGAACTTAAAGCCCGTTTTGATGAGGAGCGCAACATTGAGTGGGCGAGGAAACTTGAGACGGCTGGGGTCCATGTCGTTTACGGATTGGTCGGACTGAAAACGCATGCCAAAGTCTCGCTCGTGGTCCGACAGGATTCGGACGCCATCCGCCGGTATGCCCACATCGGCACCGGCAACTACAACGGGTCAACCGCCCGAACCTACGAGGATGTCGGCTTGTTCACCTCGAATCCGGACATCACGGCCGACCTGGGTGACCTTTTCAATTTCTTGACAGGCCACAGTCGGCAGGTCGAATACCGCAAGCTGGCCGTTTCGCCGTACTCGGGACGCCAGACGGTGACCGAGTTGATCCGCAGGGAGGCCGAGGCCACCGACGGCCAGGTGGTCATGAAGTTGAATAGCCTCGTCGACGCTGACATCATCGACGAGCTCTACGCGGCGTCCCAGGCAGGCGTCAAAGTCGACCTGCTGGTGCGCGGAATCTGCTGCCTCCGCCCCCAGATCCCCGGGCTCTCGGAAAACATCACGGTGCAGTCGGTGGTGGGCCGATATTTGGAACACTCCCGGATCTTGCGGTTCGGAAGCGAAGCACGTGGCTATCAGTTCTGGATCGGTTCTGCGGACATGATGCCGCGTAACCTGGATCGACGGGTCGAAGCGTTGACTCCCGTCGAAGCGCCCGAACTCCAGGCCCGACTACAGCAGATCATCGAGGCAATCCAGACCGACGATACGTTGACGTGGGTGCTCGACGCCGACGGCGAGTATCGGAAGCTCGATGGGCACACTGTCGACGCCCATGTACTGCTCCACGAGTTGGCCGTCCTCCGCTCGGTAGACGACAAAGCCTAAGACAGCGCCCCGGACGCGGGCTGGGGACGACGGTTACCCGACCACCCGGATCCCGGACTTCCACACCGAGTCGATCTTCCACGCATCGAAGTCGAGCGGGTCGCCGGTGATCACGGTCAGGTCTGCCCGTTTGCCGGGCGTCAACGAACCGATCTCATCGCCCAATCCGAGCAAGTCGGCGGCCGACTGCGTGGTCGCCACCAGAACATCCAAGGGGTCCATTCCACCGGCCACCATCAAGGCCAACTCGTCAAGGTTCTCGCCGTGAGGAGTCACGCCAGTGTCGGTCCCCATGGCGATCTTGACACCCGCCTTGACCGCCTTGGCGAACGACTGGCGATGTATCTCTGTGACTTCGGCGGCCTTCCGGAGCGAGGCCTCAGGAATCCGGGCTCCTGCTGCCGCGGCCCTGGCAACCCCGGTTGGGGCGATCAGAGTTGGGACCAGGTACGTTCCGTGGTGGATCATGAGTTCGATCGCTTCGTCATCAAGATAGATGCCGTGCTCTACGGATCGAACTCCCGCCTTCACCGCGTTTTTGATGCCATCGGTGGCCTGCGCATGGGCCATCACATACAAACCTGCCGACGTGGCCTCGGCCACGAGAGCCTGCAGTTCCCCGGCGTCAAAATGAGCGTGTCGTGGATTGGACCGCGGAGACATCACGCCGCCAGACGTTGCGACCTTGATGACATCAGCGCCGGCCCGCACCAACTCCCGCACCTTCTTGCGCATTTCCTCGGGACCGTCAACCACCGTCTGCGGCGCCCCCGGATGGGCGCCTTCCAATACTCGCATATGCATGCCGGAGGCCAACCAGCCGTCCCCGTGCCCGCCGGTCTGCGAAAGCATCCCGATGGCGATGAGCATGTTCGGCCCCGCAATCAACCCATCGTCGACCGCCCGCTTGACACCAAGATCGGCCCCGCCGGCATCGCGAATGGTGGTAATACCTGCTTCGAGGTTCGCCCGCAGATTGGCGATCGCTTGGTAGAAGCGCAGCGAATACGGCTCCTGCATCGCCCCGAAGAGGTCCAACGACGAAATCATGACGTGGACATGGCTGTCGATGAGTCCCGGAAGGATGGTTCGTCCG
>JAGXFS010000036.1 GCA_024637275.1 Acidimicrobiia bacterium | reverse complement strand
TGGTGTAGATGCCACTGGGAAGGTCCAGTTCGACGCTTTCACCCGAATCGAGTTCGAAGGTATCTCCACCGATGGCAAAAGTAAACGTGTCGGTCGTTGGCGTGTCCGTCGCCTTCGCGATGATGATCGACCCGACATTCGTGTTGGTGTAAGTGCAGGTTATGTTGTCCCCGGATGCCACCGTATAGGTAGCCGTCGCCGTCGCGACATCCCCCGAACCGCCTGCATCGCACGTGATGTCTACGAGTGCCCAGCCTTCGGTTGGGGACTCAATGACACTGTACGTTCCAGGAAGCACGGTCGAGGAAGCGGACTCCCCGTCACTGAGGATCCCCTCAATGTCGCCGGTGAACGTGAATGCCTCTTCGGCAGCCGGTTCCGTCACCTTCTCGACAGTGATGGTGCTCGGAAGAACCAACCCGGCGTCGACCGTAAGATTGTTCTCCCCGATCGCCAAAACGACGGCCGGCGATTTTCCGTCCGCATCGACGTCGCTGTCAACACCGTCGGCGCCAGCGTCAGCGATTGTGGCAACCCATGGATCGGTGATCGTGAACGCAACCGAGTACTCGCCGTCGGCCAGGTCTTCGAACAAGTAGTTACCGTCGGCATCGCTGACGTCCGTGGCAATCACTCCACCATCGACCAGCAGAGAGACTTGCACGCCTTCGACACCAGGTTCCCCTTCATCCTGGATGCCGTTGGCGTTGAGGTCATGCCAGACCCGGTCCCCGATGGAGCCCAGCGGTGGGCAAGCTTCTGTTGTGAAGTTTCCGCCAGAGGTTCCTTCCAAGACATAAGTCTCGGAATCGACGACCGATGCTGACCAAACGTACGAACCGGGAGGTACGCTGATCGATTGACCATCGAAGGTGAGCGACCCTTCACCTTCGATAACTATGACGGCTTTGCCTGTCGGATCCATTGAGCCAATCACGGCCGTTAATGACTCGCCGTCATCCCACGTACATGGGCCGAGATCGACACTGACCGTGACGGTATCCTTGGGAACCTCACATGAGATAGCTTCAAAGGTGCCGGTTTCGGAACTAGCGATCTCGTACCCTGGATCCGGCACGGCAATCCATTCGTACTCGCCTGGCGGCACATCTACAAAGCCATCTGCAATGTACGGCCCGAACTCGGCGTCACCGGTTTTACTTTTGATCGTGAGCTTGGCGCCTTCGTCAACGTCAAAGGAAACACGCGTCACAGATTGGTCGTCGATCCATTGACACGTCCCGGGAAGCACCGTGACGTACGCAGGGATCAGCTCGACGTCGGCTTCATTGGTAAATGTGCAAGTTACGTCGGTACCGCCGACGAGGTTGATTGAGGCAGATGGGCCTGCGTACGAGTAGGTCGAACCAACGCCTGTCGCTACGCAACTGACCGAAGCGAACTCATACTCGGACGCCAGAGCGCTCTCTGCCAGAGCATAAGAACCAGCGTCAAGGTTGGACCAGATCTTGGAACCGCCGTTGCCCGCGATGCTGACGGTATCGCCAAAGGATCCGCCGCCCGACGAAGGTGTCGGAGGGATCGTTCCGGTAAGCGAGAAATCGAACGGGGATGCAGTTACCGGATCGGTCTGTTTCACCACCGTAATCGAAGCCGGTTCGAACGTCTCTCCGCAAGTCTGGATCAGCCGAGTGCCATTGAACTTCTGGATCTGGTAACTAATGATCCGCGGATCACTGGTTCCCTCAATCGGATGACGGCCATTCGTGGCATACCCGGGAGGGCTTGAACCGAAAATCTCGGAGCAACTTACGTGAACCTGGCCCCCCAGAGCAGGCAGGTAGGTCTCGTTCTTTTTGAACTGTCCATTGTCGCAATACTCATTACCGGTGCCCAGCTTGTTCGTGCCGGAGACAACGCCATCGGGCGTACCATCACCATTCGTGTCGTAGTAGAACGTGAACGACGAATACGAGTTGTCGTCCTCACCAGTGTCACATGCGGTGCTCGGGGCGTGATTGGCGCTAGCTCGGGGGGCTACAACAACAAACGACGCCATCAACACGGCGATCGCCATCATAAGAAATCCGACTCGTCGCCGGGTCTTTACAGCCTGCATCTTCAGTTCCGCCTCTCATCTCAACAGATGTGGGCGGGCCGGTCTCACCACTAGCTCGCTTCGATTCTCGGTGACCGTACTAATGAATCGAAGGTCAACGCCTCCCATTTCCCCTTATTCGGCTCCGCAAAGCCGCACTTCTTGTCGCTTCCCCACCCCTTCAGGAGATGCAGCTGGTTGAACAGAATTCTCCCAACGCCCCCATATAACCACTCTCGGTAGTTCCCGTCAATGGGTCGTCTGACCTAATTCAGTGCATGATGAGCACAGAACGCTGCGTAGAAAGGAATAGTCCAGAGCGTGAGAATTGAAAAAAAAAACTACGCAGAGCGTTCGCGGGCCAGGATGACTTCGGGTTCAGCACCGTCGACGATGACGGCTCGATCCACGATCACCCTGGCAACATCGGTGCGCGATGGCAGGTCGTACATCGTGTCGAGCAACACGCCCTCCATGATGGCTCGCAGTCCCCGAGCCCCGGTACCCCGGTCGAGTGCCTGATCGGCGATTGCTTCAAGTGCATCGTCTGAGAACAACAACTCGACGCCGTCGAGTTCGAAGAACTTCGCAAACTGCTTCACGAGAGCATTCTTTGGCTCGGTCAAGATTTGTATGAGGGCCGTCCGGTCAAGATCCTCAACCGTTGCGAGGACGGGTAACCGGCCGATGAACTCAGGGATGAGTCCGTACTTCATGAGGTCCTGCGGGAGGGCCTTCCCGAGGAGCGCAGTATCCGGAAGCGACGACTTGTGCTTGAGATCCGCACCGAAACCGACGGAACGTTGACCGATCCGATTGGACACAATGGTCTCAAGACCCGCGAACGCCCCGCCACAGATGAACAAGACGTTCGACGTGTCGATCTGGAGAAACTCCTGATGGGGGTGCTTGCGTCCGCCCTGCGGTGGGACCGATGCAACCGTTCCTTCGAGAATCTTCAGCAGAGCCTGCTGAACGCCCTCACCGGAGACATCGCGAGTGATCGACGGGTTCTCGGACTTGCGGGCTACCTTGTCAATCTCGTCGATATAGATGATTCCATGTTCGGCTCGTTTGACGTCATAGTCCGCAGCCTGGATCAGTTTGAGGAGGATGTTCTCGACATCCTCGCCGACGTAGCCGGCTTCGGTAAGCGCCGTGGCATCGGCAATTGCGAACGGTACGTTCAGGACCTTGGCAAGGGTTTGGGCCAGCAGAGTCTTGCCCGAACCTGTCGGCCCGATCAGCATGATGTTCGATTTTTGAAGCTCGACATCGTCGCGTTGAATCCCGGCCCGGACTCGCTTGTAGTGGTTGTAGACCGCCACCGCCAGCACGGTTTTGGCGACGTCCTGGCCAATTACATAGTCGCCAAGGAACTCAAAGATTTCCCGCGGTTTAGGCAGGTCGGTGAATTCGACAACGTCGGTACCGGCGAACTCTTCTTCGATGATCTCATTGCACAGCTCGATGCATTCATCACAGATGTATACGCTCGGGCCGGCGATGAGCTTCTTGACCTGCTTTTGCGACTTGCCGCAAAAATTGCACTTCAGCAGGTCTCCGCCTTCACCGAATTTCGCCACGGTCAACTGCTCCTATCGGGCCGCTTGGACTGCCGCCAGTTCACGACGGGTCAAAATGCTGTCGATAACACCGTACTCGACTGCCTCGTCCGCAAGCATCCAATAATCCCGTTCGGTGTCAATGGTGACCTTTTCGACCGACTTGCCAGTGTGCTCGGCGAGAATCTCGTTCAATTGCTCGCGCATCTGCACGATTAGTTTTGCCTGGATTTCAATGTCACTGGCCTGACCCTGAGCTCCACCATGTGGCTGGTGCATCATGATGCGAGCATGGGGAAGGGCATATCGTTTGCCGGCGGCGCCGCCCGCCAGAATTACTGCCGCGGCCGAAGCCGCCATTCCCATGCATACGGTCGAAACCGGAGCCGAGATGTAATTCATCGTGTCGTAGATGGCGAACAGCGACGTAATCGACCCACCAGGTGAATTGATGTAGAGCGAAATGTCCTTCTCGGGATCCTCCGACTCCAGGTGCAGCAGCTGGGCCATGATCAGGTTCGCAACGTTGTCATCGATGGGCGTACCCAGGAAGATGATCCGGTCCTTGAGCAGACGACTGTAGATGTCGAACGCCCGCTCCCCCCGGCTACTCGACTCCACAACGGTCGGTACGAGATAGTTCTCGACGTTCATTCTTCTTCCTCTCGTTGGGCGGTCAGCTCAGCAGCCAGAACTTCAAAGTCAATCGGGTTGCCGTCCTCATCAATTGGGACCGCAGCCTTCAGAAGCTCGTCGTGGGCTTTCTTTCTCACAATATCATCGATCAGCGCTTTAGTTTGAGTATCGGACAAACGAGCTGCGACTTGACCAGCGCTCTCCCCCGTCGACTGTCCAACCGCCGAGTGCATCGCGGCCAGCTCCTCATCTTCGACGACCAGACCGGCATCCTCGGCCACGGCATCCAGAAGCAGGTCGGTTTTGACGTTCTTGGTGGCGGCTTCGCGCAGGTCGGCCACAAAGGTCTCCTGGGATTGCCCGGTCACCTGGAGGTAATCGTCGAACTCGACACCCTGCTCGGACAGGGAATGATTAAAGCGATGAAGCACATTCTCCATTTCCGAAGTGATGATGCTGTCGGGTATCTCGAGGGCGATCTCGTCAACGATGTTGTTGATGAGCTGGGAGCGGAACTGCTCCCACGACTGGTTGAACTTTCCCTGGGAAATGCGGCCGCGAAGCTCTGCACGAAGCGCGTCGACCGTATCGAACTCGGTGGTGTCGTCGACCCACTCATCGGTAAGTTCGGGCAGGACTTGTTCCTGGATCGTCTTTATCGTCACCGTAATGACCGCGGCAGTCCCGGCCTTTTCACCGAATCCCTCTGGAAGCACCGCCTCGAACTCGCTGGACTCGCCCTGGGATAGGCCGACAATCGCTTCATCGAGACCCTCGATGAAGGAGGGGCCGACCCGAATCGTGAGATCCTGCGCGGCTAGCTCGGTTATGGGGCTTCCCTCTGAATCAACCGCCACGAGATCGATAATCGCGTAATCGTCCAACGCAGCCGGACGTTCAACCTCGGTCAACTCGGCGAACTGTCCGCGCATCCGGTCGATCTGTTCGGTCATGTCGTCGTCGCTAACCCTCGGGTTGATGACTTCGATTTCGCGGCCAACGTAGTTTGGCGTCTCCGTGAGCGACGGCCAGCTAGCCACGATCACCGAAATCTCGATACCGGTATCCGTGTCTTCGATTCGCTCCACCGTCGGCGTTGCGGCCAAGGTCAGATCGAGATCCTTCAGGGCCTCCCCGACTAACTCGCCCAGCGCATCATCGATCGCCTCGGCCCGCAGTCGTTCGGCACCAACGGTCGACTCGATGACCTTGCGGGGGGCGCGGCCTGGCCGGAACCCGGGGACGCGCATGGTCCTGGACAGTCGGCGAGCCGCAGCAGATTTGGCGTCGTCAAGACGTTCCTCAGGAACGTACAACACGATCCGTTTCTCAAACGGCCCCGCGTCGGTGACAGTGGTTTCCACGTTTTCTCCTCGGATTATTCACAAACCAACACGCGCCTCCGAGGCGCGTGTTGGGCTTTGGGGTGACCGACGGGATTTGAACCCGCGACAGCCGGGATCACAACCCGGTGCTCTACCGAACTGAGCTACGGCCACCATGCTTTGTCTTCATCGCCTAGCAGTATTGCCTAGCCGCATTGCTTAGCTTTACCGTTTAGGCGCTCCCGGAGGGATTCGAACCCCCGACCTCGAGCTTAGAAGGCTCTTGCTCTATCCAGCTGAGCTACGGGAGCATCCCTGTCCGACATCCTAAACGTTAACGAGTACGCCCTCTATGCTCTCGAGTTCGTTGCTCGCCGAGCGGGTGACGGGAATCGAACCCGCATAACCAGCTTGGAAGGCTGGGGCTCTACCATTGAGCTACACCCGCGCTTGTGTGCCAGATTGTAACCAGATTTCACCGGTCGAAATACCAGATAGTCTGTTGCCGTACAGCAGCTTTCATCACGAGGAGAAGCCCGGACATTGGCTACCGTTGACATCCTGACCGTCGGTTACGTCGGCGAACGCGTCGCAGGGACCGTGAGCCTCATCCGTGACGAACATGTCGTCGCCGTGGTTGATCCTGGAATGGTGTCGAGTCGTTGGACGATCCTCGACCCTCTCGCCGAGCACGGTGTTACCCCCGAAGACGTGACCGACGTGATCATCTCGCACCATCATCCCGATCACACGTGGCACATTGCCTTATTTCCCAACATTCGTCTGCATGACTATTGGGCGACCTACGAACGTGACATGTGGACGTCCCGACCCGCTGAGGGCTTTGAACTGTCAGACTCCATCCGCCTGCTCGAGACACCGGGCCACACCCGCGAAGACATCACCACCATGGTCGAAACGGAGGCGGGGACACTGGCGATGACCCACCTTTGGTGGACCGCACATTCAGCCGGTGACCCCAGGGCCTTCGACATCGACCAGTTGAACCACCATCGGGGTCGCGTCTTGAAAGAGGCGACCATCATCATTCCCGGCCACGGGCCGGCTTTTCCGGCGATTAACGCACCGACGTAACCCGATCCGGGCGGTCAGTGATCTTTTGTCGGGCTGGTCAGATTTGAACTGACGACCCCCTGCTCCCAAAGCAGGTGCGCTACCAAGCTGCGCTACAGCCCGTCTTGTGTTCGATCAGTTTGGCACGTTTGGGAGCCGGTAAAACCGCTATCCGGTGAAGCCACTC
>JAGXFS010000005.1 GCA_024637275.1 Acidimicrobiia bacterium | reverse complement strand
CGAGTGATCGAGCATGTACTGGTTATCGGCGATCACATCGCGGACCGACACATCACCCAACAGACTGGCTCCCTGCCGCAGATACAGGGCGAAGTCACGACGGCCGCCGCTGATGCCGGGCTGAGCGATCGGGTCACCTTCAAGGTCCTTGACTACCGCGACGTCCAAGGCCGCTTCGACGCCGTCACCTCGGTCGGGATGTTCGAACATGTCGGCAAGAAGGAACTCGCCAGATACTTCGCCACGGTCCGGAACCTGATCGAACCGGGTAGGGCGTTCCTGAACCATGGCATCGTGACCCGGGATCGACACCCCGGTCGGGTAAGACCCACCTTCGTCAACACGTATGTCTTCCCCGATGGCGAACTGGTCCCCGTAGACGAGGTCATCGGAAGGGCCGAGGAGGCAGGTTTCGAACTACGTGACGCCGAGTCGCTCCGCACGTCCTACGCACTCACCCTGCGAAGCTGGATTGATAACCTCGAAACCAACCGCCAGACCGCTGTTGATGCCGCCGACGAGAGCACCTACCGGATATGGCGCCTGTATATGGCCGGCTCGGCGATCTCCTTCGACACCGCAGCCATATCTGTCTACCAGCTCCTCTTCGACACCACCGATCGACCGTGGGCATTCGGACGGAGGCATTTGCTGGCGACGGACGATCAGTGAGCGACACGAAGTTGTCTGCCACATCCGAGACCTTCGCAGATCCGGATAGTGATTCGCCGGTGCGCGCTCCTGCCGTGATCCGGTTTCCGTCTTCGGTTTTGGGCAATAACACCAAATGGACCGACGGGTGATCTGACCATCGGCTTGAAGCTTCGCCGCTAGCGCTCAAAACGACGCGACTGCGCTCGGTTCGCCACACCGTCAAACGCGGCTGTCAGGTTCGAGCGCTACCAGCCAACATCCCTTGCCGCCCGTGTAGTTTCTTGTCGGTTAGAGGTAGGACACCGCCAAGTTCCCGCTATCAAAGGATCTGGGCGTATGAGGTGCCTCAACCAAACCCACCGGATCGTGTCCCCCGGCGGCCCGCGAAAGTCTCGACGGTGGGGACCAAGGTCCGCTTCTGGACGCCTGTCTGCCTATGGGACGGGTAGAAACGGCCAATGAGGTGGCGGTTGAGGCCGACCCGGGCTCGGTTCCATAGTGGGTGGTGAACCTCCGCGGACGGGTGGGAAAGTTGGACCTTCTCCGCTGACGGTCTTGTCGCCTTAGCGGTCGGTTACTTCGACGCAGAAGAGTACGAACGCCAGCTCCAAAACCACACCCTTGACGCAAAGAGGCTTCTGATTGATACTTGTGGGGGTTGCGGAACGTCGTGTTCCGTAGCGTTGGGTTCGACGGCTTTGGCTCTCAATGTGCTTGGTCGTTATGTGCGCCTATGGCTTGCGGGGGGCTGAGGGAACAGACTGGCTGGCGCCAAGGAGCCCTCAGGCGAGAGAAGCACCGAATCCCGAGGAGGGGAGCCGAATTATGAAACGTCTGTTTGCTGTGCTCGTAGGGGTAGCAGTTCTGGCTGCTGGGCTTGCTGGTATCGCCATTGCCAATACCCCCCAAGGCTCTGCACTAACTGGAGTAACAGGCTGTCTGACCCCGTCGGGAGACCTGACGAGCTTGGCGATCGGGGAGGCTCCATTGGAATCGTGCGCGCCAGATGCGCACCAGGTGTCGGTTCCGGTTTTTCAAGCTTCGACCCCTAGCTTGACTCCGTCATTGGCATGTGTTGTGGATAAGGCGACTGTCACGTGGGACAAGTCGGGTGTCTGGGCCGAGTTCGATCTTGAGTGGGCCAACCTTGTCGGTATCTCCAAGATTATACTTAGCTGGGAGGCTGATCATCCGCTTCCGTCGAGCGAGTTCCCCGACACGTCCTTGTCCGAGGTGTCTGGTGATTGGACCTATGCGAACAACAGCGTTGATGACGCGGGTTTGACGATCACTTCAGAGTCCGGGAGTGGCAGCGCAAGACTTCACCTCGGATCGGGCAACCCATCAACTTCTGGTTCGGCTCCGATCACGTCGATGATGCTGTTCCCACCTGACGGCATCTACTTGTGCTCTAGCGGCTGAGGGCTTTAAGAAGGCTTGCAGGAAGCCGGGCGCACACCAGGACGAGTCGAGACCCGGCTTCCCAATCCGACAACCGTTTACGAGCAACTGGGGAGCTACCGACGATCCCCGCTAAAGAGACTCGACGAACGGCCAAATGGTTGGTGTGTTGCCAATCCGAATGGCGGTCCAAGCCAAGCGCTGGAAAAACAACGTCCAAGCTCCGGCTGTTTCGGCCGGTGGGTGGGGCTAGTTTGGTGGGTGTTCGACCCGCGTTCGTCGTTCGGAGTGGCTACTCGTTCTGCGAAGCTCGTCCCTGGTCGCAGGACCGCTCCCTGCAGCGAGCGTAGGGTTGAGAGAAGGAGGCTGGACGCCCCGTCCCGTCGTCCCCCCTTCGGGACGGGGCCCGCCTCGCCGTAAGGCTCAGAGGAGCCGTGGATCGCGCCTCGCGGGTTTTCGACGCGCTGTTCAACTAACCCGGGTTGCGTGCGGGTCGGGTTTCCTCACGATCCGGAGCATCGTTTCTGCGCCCCGACACCCGCATGGTGCGCAGACCTTATGCGGTGGTGGCTACGTTGAACACCCGATGGAATGATCGGTACCGCGCCGCCAGAGCCACTCTTGAATTTTCGTACTCTTTCCTTCACTTCTCGTACCCTCCGATTCGAGTGTCAGCCACCCCTGTCAGCCGAGTGACATCACCCCGGTTCCCCAGAGTCCGCCCGGGTGAGAATACGCGCATGCGAGATTGGAACGGTGCCTCACGGGGTATACTCAGTTGAGATTGGAACGGTGCCTCACGGGTAAGCCAGTTCCGTTGAGAAGGAAGGAGGAGAGCGATGACGTGCACACACGATGACTGCACCTGCGAGGTTCTGAATGGAACGACGACCTGTTCCGAGCACTGCGCAGAGCAGGCGGATATGGACCACTCAGCCGGGGATCACACCTGCAAATGTGGACATTCCGAATGCGACGGAACAACCAACTGACGACCTCGTTTCGTGGGGTCCCAGGTCCGGGGTCCCACGACCGTAAAACAATTCGGAAGAGTAGACCCTCGATGCTCCGATCAGGAAACACCCCCATCCCTGCCCTGGCTACAGACGTCATGATGTCGCCAGTATCGGTACATGACTGATGTGACAGATTCGCCCGGACCGGACGAGTTGGCCGACTTGTTACTGGCATTGGGTCCGTCAGTGGGGCGAGATCCGTCGATCTCGGCCCACACGGTCTTGATAGCGCCGCCGTGTTCGACTACTCCCCAGCAGCTGCAGATGTGTTCCACGACCCCTAGACCGAATCCACCGGATCGATCGTTTGGTTGGCGAGGCTGGGGTAGTTCGGGAGATGTGTCGGTGACCGCGAGGCGGAGGCTGTGGGGCGGGCTGTACCAAACCGCCAGCGTGCAGTGCGGGCCGGCTTGGAGTGCGTTGGTGACGAGTTCGCTTACGACGAGCGCTGCGTCATCGCGAAGGGTGAGTTCAGCGTCGTGAAGGACTTCACTGATGATCTGGCGGGCGGCTCGTGGCCCTGTCGAGCCACGGAGCTCGGACCGGATGTGGGGTTGAGTCCCAAACGTTTGCGTCATCACGGTGCTATACCCGAACCCGAGTTGTACCAAACATTTCTTCTGGCTGGCGGACTCGCTCCTCGTAGCGGAGGAAGAGGGAACGACCGACGCGCCCTGGTCACCGGCGCGATGTGCCCGATCCCGGACCGTGTCCGAGGTTGCGGTCGGCCAGGTGAGTTTCTCCGTGGTCCACTTTCGTCCTGGAACCCGTCGGCCAGAATCCTGAAGCTCCACGACTTGGTCGGCCGGATGTAACGGGCCCTTCCCCCTCCGAGGGGGTGCGGCCGGGCGTTCGATGAAGTCAGCGATCTCGTGGATCTTGATGCCCCGAGGGTCACAGGGGTCGGTCGAGGGCAGATCATCGACCCGTCAGGGACACGAGGGTGTTCCTGGCGGGAGGCGTTCTTGCCCTTGAATGCGGAGTCCATCATCGAGCATCCTTACGTCAGCGAATATGTCACCAACGCGTTTCAGCACGGCAACGCTCGATAGGTTCGGGGTCATTGTCGACACCGATCAGCCGCAGCGCGTTCTTATTGTGGGCTACTCCCAACCCCCAATGCTGAGACGCGCAGGATTCTCCGAGCCGGGGATATGCCTGGCTCCGACTCCAGGAGCGGTCGCGGACTAGCCATCGTTGATCCTCACATCATCATTCGCCTCCGCAACCAATGATGACTACACGCAGACCACAGTTGTCCGGGACGTTGGTACTCGCTGAGGGCCTGCGCCTTTCCTCTGCGGCGGCCGGAGAGACCGGTCACATGCGGGCTACGACGAGGGCGATGTCGTCGGGCTGGTCGGCTGGTTGCGCGTACTGGGCGAGGAGTTTGTCGGCTGCGGCTTCGACGCTCAGCTCGGCGAGTTGTGGTACGAAGCGTCGGAGTTGTTCGATGTCGAGGTCGATGGAACTGTTTCTGGTTTCGATGAGTCCATCGGTGTAGGCGATCAGGGTCGCGCCCGGTACATAGGGTTCTGGGATCGGCACCGGCGTTGATGTCCTCACGCCGATGAGCGAGCGAAGCGCATGCTTGACTGGTCGTGCCGGTCCCTGTAGCGACATGTACAACGGTGGCGGGTGGCCGGCGGAAACCGATGTCATTGTACGGTTGGCGGTGTCGATCACGGTGACTGACACGGTGGCGAAGGTCGCTGACTGGTGGTTTGCCATGAGATCCTCGGCCCTGGTGAACAGCTCCTTGAGGAGTGTGTCGAGTTGGACCAGGTTGGAGATCGTGGTCCGAGCGTGTGACATCCTGGCCGCCGCGGTGGCGTCGTGGCCCGAGATGTCGCCGACGATCACGGCGCTGCGGTACTGGTCGATGACGACCACGTCGTACCAGTCGCCACCGAAACCAATGGCGTTGCCCGCCGGCAGGTATCGGACCGCCGTCTGGAGCCCGGCGATGCTCGGGGGTGGGCTGAGCAAGGTCATCTGCAGGGAGGTCACGAGCTGTTGTCGTTCGGCGTTGTTCCGACACCGTTCCAGGGTTTGCGCCACAACGTTGGACAGCACCCGGAGTTGGGTGAGCGGGAAGTCCTCGAGTGGGGTGTCGTTACGCCATTCAGCGGCGAGCGCACCGATCGTGTAGCCACCAGCGAAGAGCGGCATGACCGCTGACGATCGGTAACCGTCAGCTTCCGCCGCCAGGACACTGGCCGGGAATCGTTCGGCCCGTTCACCGGGATTCGGGATGAGAACCGGTTCGCGGGTCCTGATCGCTTGACCGTAGGGGTTTTCGTCACTCACTCGTATTTGCCCGGCTGGGACCTGCGGTCCAACGTGAGGGGTCATAATGTCGAGTACGTCGCTGGTTGGATCGAATACGGCGATGGCGATCGTGTCGGCACCGAGGTAACGGGCCCCATCAGTCGACACCGAGTCGACGACGTCGCTGAGGTCGTCGAGGCTGACAAGGTTGTAGGTGAGATGGGCCAGTTTCTCGGCCCGCTGTCGGGAGCGGACGCGGTCGGTCACATCGGAAAAGAGTCCACCAACCCCGATTGGATGGTCGTTGGATTCGACCCGGAAGTAGTTGGCGAGCCAGGTCCGCTGCTCGCTCGGACGTGACGGCACCTCGCGGACGACCTCAACATCGATGATCGCCTCACCGGTCTCGAGTACCGATCGCAACGACGGCACGATCAGACGAGCAGCATCGGGCCACACCTCGTGGATGGTGCGACCCAGATGGTCAGCGACCGAGAGTTCGTTCATGGCAGCCAACTTCTGGTTGACCATCTCGAACCGCAACTCGTTGTCAAACAGACAGAACCCGGTGGGAGAGGTCTCGACGATCGCCGACAGCAACGCCCCGGATCGGCCCGCTATGACGGCGGTTTGCCGGGCCCGGATCTCACCGGTCGCGATGTCGGCCAGCCGGTACAGTAACGCGGTGTCGCGTTCGGTCCAGGATCTGGTTTCGGTGTCGGCTACGCACACCGTCCCCAAGACCTCGCCGTTGGCGGCTCGCAACGGGACACCGGCCCACGCTAACACTCCCCTCGAGACGATCGACGGGTTGTGTTTGGTGCGATCATCGAGCCTGGTGTCGCCCACCGCTAGTGCGTCGTCGAGCCCGATCACATATTGACAGAATGACTCCCCCACCGGCTCTTGCCGCTTGGCCGGATCCGTCGAGTCAACCCCGGTATGGGCCTTCCAGAACGACCGGGTCTCGTCGACTACGGTGATGAAACCGAACGGTGTAGCCAACAACTCCGCCGCCAACGATGCAATACGATCAAATCCCGTTTCCGACCCGGTGTCGAGCAGACCGATCTCGCTGACAGCAGCCAGGCGTTGACGATCAGCGACTCGCCGGGCCACCACCTCAAGAAACGACCCGGCAGGATCTCGGCGCGGTTTGGATGGCATCAAGAGATCATAACCTCCGGCCACCGAGCGTCGTCTCGTGCCTCTGGCCGACCCACCGAATACCGCCCACACAACGCAATATAGATGCTGGCAGAAGACGTCGACCTGAAGTCACCGTGGACCAGACGGAGGGTTGGCTGGACACCCGCCGTTTGGCGTGATCCTCGATTGAAATCGACTAGCGGAACGAACCGCTCGAAACCGATTGCGCGGATCGCATCGGCGGACAAGTTGGATAGGGCGTTGATGTCGTAGAAATAGGCTTCACCATCGAGATCGTTCACCAGACATTCCGCTCGGGCTAGATCGGCGCCGCATAACGTGATAATGCGAACGGATTCGGCGATAAGGTTGGGAGGCGGGTTGATTCCCTCAACGATATAGCTCGCACTTTCGAAGCATTGTGCCGGGTTCAGCTGGTCTATTACTTAGCCCCACCCGGCCAGTTGGAAGCGTCAATGGCCACCCGCAACGGTCGTGGCTGTGAGCCGCTCGGTGCATAGGTCGGCTACATGTTGCGGTAGCGCGCCTGGAGCATGGCGAACAGGCCGAACGCCACGAATCCGAGAGCCAGCACGGTGAGCAGGAACCTTCCAGCCGGCTGTGCCAGGAGCGTCTGCAACGCGCCATCTAGGCCCTGTCTCTGTGGATCGAAAGTCACGGTCGCGTACGTGGCCAAACCCCCCACGCCCCCGACCGCAACCCCCTTAGCGATGTACCCGATCCGGCCGAGGCCTGTCACTGCTTGGCGGGCGAACCTGGACATCGACGAGGTAACGATCTCCTTAAGAAAGGACTTCTTCACGCCCTTGACCACATGGGTTACACCGACAAGGATAATGATCACTCCCACACCGACAACCATCACCCGTCCGGCGGGCAGGCTGAGCACACCCGACGTGGCCTCCTGCTGTTGCTTCGAGCTTGACGTCCCCGAGCCGAGTGCGACCCTGCCCGCGCTGACTCCTAGACCAGCGTAGACCACCGCGCTGGCCCAGCTGGCGACTTGTTTGCGCCTGGCGCCCTCTCGTTTGCGATAACCCCATATGGACTCACCGACCTGCCACAACGCCAGAGCTAACAGTCCTGCCGCCACTGACCACAGGACGACCCTGCCGAGGGGCTGCTTAGCCACGGCCCCCAGCGCCCCGGAAAGGTCCGAGCTGTCCGCGGCTGCCCCCCACGCCATAAGCAGCGCTAGCCACCCAACCAGGATGTGGACGGCCCCGTACGCGGTCAACCCGGCACGGGCGAATAGCTCAAGCGTCGTGCTATCGGCGATCTCTCTAGCCACGTTTTCAGCAGCCTCCGGCATTAGTAGCGTCGTCCGGGCCTTGGTCCCTGTCGGACCGACAGGTCAACCTTCAATCCCCGTCCAACGCAGTCTCGGTCCGTAGTACCACTGTTTGTCACGATTGGCGATGGACGGAGTGCGAGTGTTCGAGATCCCCCGGGGCCTCCAGGGAACCCGGGGCAGGCCACCGTGCGGCCGTCTCAGTCCGGCACCACTAGCCTGGAACGATCATGACTGAACGACACCTCACCATCCAACGGCAAGTGGCCGCGTCCTGCGACTCGGTCTGGGGCCTGTTCGCGGATTTCCCGAACCTGGCGAACCACTGGGATGGCCTCAAGGCGTCTCGACCGATCGGGGACCAAACCCACGGTGTGGGTGCTCGTCGCCAGGTCGACCTGGTGCCGGTCGGCTCATTGGTCGAAACGGTCACCGCCTGGGAAGAGGGCCGCACAATCGCCACGTCGAATCAGCCATCCGCTCTCGTCCCGTTCAAGCAGGCCGAGTCCAGGCTCACCATCGAGCCCAACGGTGACGGGACCGCGATCACCTTCGACTACCAGTATGTGCCAAAGGGTGGCCCGATAGGCCGAGTGACCGGCCCAGTGATCGACAGGATGCTGAAGACGAACTTCGAGAGCATGCTGGCTTCCATCGGAGAGGCCGCCCTCAACGCCGGCTGACACGAAACCCCACGGCCGGGGGGCGTGTTGCCGAAGGCGGGGGGACGGCGTTTGCGGAACGCACAAGGACGGGCGCCCAACAGATATGGGGCGAAACCGCCCACATCTGATAGTGATGGATATCGATGGCACCTCGGCATGAGCTCGGAGCTGCCGGTTCTCGCGCTGCAAAGAGCATGGGGACGCCCGGGTGCCGAAGGCCGCACGGGTTGGCGACGTGAAGTTGGGGTTGTGGTGCAAAGCCTGCGGGACCGGTATGGCGAGGGACGCTCAGCGACGACCGGGTCCAACAGTTGGGGCGTTCCCAGGGTGGAGTTGGGACACAAGGACTCAAGGAGCTGCTCCACGAAGAAACTGCACGGTGACATTCGCTTCTCACCTCAACCAAGCAATGTCACTTCTATGAGGTGGAAGACGCTGATTCGATCATGTATTGCGGTGCCATCTCGGATACGAGAAGTAGGAACGATCGAGCCAGCGGCTGGCTACCGCGAATCCGGATCAAATCGTCAGAAACTGCGCCAGCAACCGTCAGGCGTTTAGTAAAGACCTGATACAGGATGCCAGTGTTTGCCGTGATCCAAATATCGACATTGACGCAAGGGTCGTCAAAGCACAAGGACACCTCACCGTCCGCGAGTACAATCCACGATCGCAATGCTACCGGCCCGCTCAGATCGAACTGAGCCACGAAACGCTCCTCCCCTAGCGTTGACAGATCAGCTACCCGGCTGAACCACAGCATCAGCAGTCTCGGATCCATCTCCGCCGGTGTTGGATCGTCCATCACCCACCGGCTGACCCAGTTACTCATTGACGTCAGAACTTCTTGCAGGTCCGATCCAGCTTCGGTGAGACCGTACCGCTCCGTCCGACCCCGACCGTCGAGCTCGCGGTCAATCAGGCCGTCCCGTTCGAGCTTGCGTAGCCGCTGGGTGAGTACCGACCGCGAAATACCAGGTAGACCACGATGAAGGTCATTGAAATTCAGTGCGCCGATATGCATATCTCGCAGAATGAGGAGCGTCCATCTATCTCCCAGCACCTCTGCCGCCTTGGCGACCGGACAATACTGACCATATGTGCTCATCGTTTCAGTATGGCCGATCCTTTGCGAGAGAGGTAGTTCGTTTCTAGAACTATGCGCGAACGACGTTGAACCCTACCTTGGCCCCATACCTACGAGAGGCAGGAACATGACCACAATACAAAGCCAGGCAAGCGCGCTCCTGGGACAAGTGGCAGGATACGTCGGCGTGCGGACCGTGGACATGGGGCTGAGACTCGGTCTCTTCCAAGAGTTGGAAGCCCAACCAAAAGGCATCACCCCAAAAGACCTCGCCGCCGCTACCCAACTTGACCCGTTTTACACCGAGGTCTGGTGCCGCGCCGCAAATGGAGCTGGCACCATCGACCTGGTAGGAAACGATCACTACCAGCTAGCTCCACACATGGCAACGCTCTTACTCGACGATACCTCGCCAGCATTTGTTGGTGCAATATTCAGCTTGATGGAGCAGCCCGAGATTTTCGATGGGTTCCGCGACGATCTGCCCACAGGTGAAGGCGTCTGGTGGGATACCTGCACGCCTGAGTTCATCGCGAATGTTGGCGGATCTGGTGCTCCCTTCAACACGCGGCTCATCCCCGACGGCCTCGATCGCGTACCTGAACTCACAGAACTTCTCACAGGTCCGATCAGGATTCTGGAGTTGGCTTGTGGGTCTGGCACAGGCCTAACCCGATTGGCGGAGCACTACCCAGATGCAGATATCGTAGGAACGGACGGCGACGCGCACTCACTCGCCTTGGCATCTCAACGTCTTGCATTGACTGGATTCAAGGATCGGGTCACCCTCGTTGAGTCACCGATGGAAAGCCTCCTATTCGACAACGAATTCGATCTCATCACGATCAACATTTCCATGCACGAGTGCCGAGACATTGACGAAGTATGCACCCGAATTCTCAAGGCGCTGCGTCCCGGTGGGTATTTCGTTAACTCTGACTTCCCTTTCCCGTCAGACGAGGAAGGACTACGAACGGTGCCCGGCAGGGTGATGTCGGGTATTCAGTATTTCGAGGCCAGAATTGGGGATCAGCTAGTGCCTGTCAGTTATTACCTGGAGCTACTAGCCAAACACGGTTTCCAAGACATCGGAAGCTTCGAGATCTCGCCCGTGCATTCGGTCACATATGGCACCAAATGATCCTGTCGAGGTCTTAGCGAACGCCGTCGTCGGGCGGCGAGGAGTGAACCTCACCGGGTTTTATGCAGGCTGTTTTGTTTGAGTCTCGACCTGGTTGTCTGAGACGTTGTGACGGTTAATAGTTCTCTTCGTGTTCTGCTGGTGGGATCCGGCCGATCTGATGAAAGATACGGTGATGATTGAACCAGTCGACCCACTCGAGGGTGGCTAATTCGAGGTCCTCGAGCCCACGCCACGGTCCCTTGTTGCGTACCAGTTCTGCTTTGTAGAGTGAGTTGATCGATTCGGCCAGAGCATTATCGTAGGAATCGCCCTTGGAGCCGACCGAGGAAACGGCTCCGGCTTGGGCCAGGCGCTCGGTGTAACGAATCGACAAATATTGGAGGAGGCACACATACGTGCCGGTCCCCGGCCGGTTTCCGCAACTACCATGCACCCTCCCACACCGCCCGACGAGAGGAGCGCCACATGTACCGAGCTGCTGCAGACCGCTACGACAGTATGTCCTACGCACGAAGCGGGCGGAGTGGCCTCGACCTCCCCCGAATCGCTCTCGGCCTGTGGCAGAACTTCGGAACGGAGACCCCCCTTGAGTCCGCACGGGAGATGGTGCTCAACTCGTTCGACCGTGGCGTCACACACTTCGACCTCGCCAACAACTACGGACCGCCGTACGGGTCGGCGGAGGAAACCTTCGGACGGATCCTGAGAGCCGACCTTGCGCCCTACCGGGACGAGCTGATCATCTCGACCAAGGCCGGGTACGACATGTGGCCCGGGCCCTACGGACAAGGCGGCGGGGGCCGCAAATACATGCTTGCCAGCCTCGACCAGAGTCTGGCCCGGATGAATGTCGAGTATGTCGACATCTTCTACTCACACCGATTCGACCCGACTACGCCCCTCGAGGAAACGATGGGTGCGCTCGCCACGGCGGTGCAGCAGGGTAAGGCACTGTATGTGGGCATCTCGTCGTACGGTCCGGAGAGGACGGCTGAAGCGGCGGCGATTCTGCGTCAGTTGAACACGCCGTGCGTCATCCATCAGCCCTCGTACTCCATGCTCAACCGTTGGGTCGAAGACGGCCTCCTCGACTTGCTCGGCGACGAAGGAATTGGCTGCATCGTCTTCTCCCCGCTCGCCCAGGGGATGCTCACCTCGAAGTACCTGGGCGGGGTGCCAGAGACGGCACGGGCTGCCGGGTCGGGCGGCTCGCTCACCCAGAACCTTTTGACCGAAGAGAACCTCGCCAACATCCGGGCCCTGGACGACATCGCCGGGCGTCGGGGGCAGACGCTCGCACAGATGGCGCTTGCCTGGGTGTTACGAGATCCGCGTGTGACCACGGCGCTGGTCGGTGCGAGCCGCTGGTCCCAGATCGACGACAGCCTCGGCGCCCTCGACAACCTCGAGTTCACCGAGTCCGAGCTCGTGGAGATCGACAAGCATGCGATTGAAGGTGGCATCAACCTCTGGGCACATTCCAGCGAAGCCGGTTAGGCACCTGGACCCCGTTGGCGGTCTCTTGCCGTGAGACCGCCAACGCAGCGAAACCCCTGATAACAGAAATCCCCGCTCTCGCAGGGGTTTCGTTGGTACACCCGGAGGGGCTTGAACCCCCCAACCTCTTGATCCGTAGATCTCCAAGCTGTGTCCAGGGGCGTCCACAGCCGTCAGGGCAAGTCCACAGCGAATGGCTCCCAACTTGGCTCCCAAGAAGGGAACGGAGGCCGAGCCGTGTCACCCCTAGGGCCTCCCAGATATTGGGGCGCTAGCGCCAATTGCCGGATATCTGGATGTCTCTCGGTATTGGGACAGTTTGCGAGGGTGAGGTGACCGCGATTGTGCGGTCGCTGTCAGTGGCCAGAAGCCGTCTAGTAAAGAATCTTTCACATAATGTCGAGGCCAGCGATCTCCTCGCCGGCGCGAGCTGTGAAGATGCGCGCCTCGAGGCCGGCTTCGCGGAAATGCCTGGCCAGATCGGCGGTCTTCTCGTCGTCGAAACCGACGCCGGAGGCTGTGTTCACGATCACGGGAATCGTATTCACCGCGCGACCCGCCCGCGGCGCCAGCCCAGGACGATTGCGAGCCAGGCGAGACTCCACGCCGCGGCGCCCACGACGTCCGTGAGGTAATGCACGCCCAGGTAGATTCGCGAAGGGCTACGAGTGTTACCAGCAGCACAGCGGCGCCCACGAGAAGCGCGCGGGCGGCGGGGAGCTCGGCGCGCTCCCACAGGTAGGCCACGAGAAAGCCGTAGAAGAGCGTCGCACCGGCGACATGGCCGCTGGGAAAGCTGAAGCTGGTGAGGGTCAGAAGCGGATCTTCGAACACGGGCCTGACGCGGGCGCACGCGTGCTTGAACAGGACGTTCATCGCCAATCCCGTGGGCACGAGCAGCGCGAGCGTGACGAGCCAAAGCATGTCGCGCTTGCGCAGTAGAGCCACCGCGATCGCCGCCGACATCACGCCGATGGCGAGATTCGATTGGACGTTGGTGAGGAACAGCATGAGGTGGGTCACGAGAGGCGTGGCGTGCGCGTGGAACCAGGCGGCGATGGCGAGGTCTATGGAGGTGGGATACATGGCGCAATACCGCTCCCGGAATTGGTTTGCTGTGGCGAAGTGGGGGCATCGCGTTCATCGCCGGAGGAGTTTTCGAGAGCGCCGTCGTTGCCTCGTTAAATCCTGTGCGTTTCCCCCTGGGCGCGAGCGGGGCGCGGCCCAGCCCCGATTCGGTCGAGCTCCTGGTGAAGGTAATGGAAGCCCGCCAGACCGTGAATGGCGTGCAGCAGTATTCCACGATCGGAGAACGCCCGAGTATCCGGGCGGAGGGTTCCTGGTCGACCGGGTCATCTTCAACGGGGCCGTCAACCATGATCTCAAGATCAAGGTCGAGATCCCGCTCGTCGCAGCCGAAGGTGAGTATCAGCGTCAGCGACCACCTCGGGCCACCCTATGAGAACGCGACGCGGCAGCCTCAACGGCGACGCTAGGGCGCACTTCCTGCTTACACGACGAAGCTGGCGAAGCCCAGAGCCAGGCCGAGCGCGACCAGATTCAGATCGCCGAGTTCGACACCCACCGTTGCCAAT
>JAGXFS010000035.1 GCA_024637275.1 Acidimicrobiia bacterium | reverse complement strand
TCGACCGATATCCGGCGTACCTACCCGTGGGCTGAGCGCCTGGTGGTGGGTATCCGATCATATGTCCCCGAAGCCGGGACGCCACAACACCAGAAGGACCTGGCGGTCGTAGCTCGCTTTGCGGTTGATGATGCCTATCAGCCGTTGATTGCTGCCCTGGAGGTTCTAGCGGCGGCGCTGCGAGAGGCTGGGTGGCAGGCGGCGGTAATAGCCGATGACAACCGCCTCGTCGACCGGGCCGCGGCCGTTCGGGCGGGAGTTGGTTGGTGGGGGAAAAACACGATGGTGCTCGCCCCCAAAGTCGGTCCGTGGGTCTTGATTGGAACCGTGGTTACCGACGCTCCGCTTGCAATCACCCAACCGATGAAACGCGACTGTGGCACCTGCGATGCGTGTATCCCGGCCTGTCCGACTGGTGCCCTCGTAGCGCCGGGGGTCCTCGACGCCCGGCGATGTTTGGCGGCTTGGGCGCAGGCTCCCGGTGTCATTCCGGTCGAGTATCGGGAGGCCATGGGCGATCGGTTGTACGGGTGTGACGACTGCCTTGACGCCTGCCCACCCGGGATCCGCCTACTGGAGTCCGCGACGGAAGCCCGGGGCATGGTCGACATTCGCTGGCTGCTGGGCGCTTCGGATCAGGCGCTGCTCGAACGTTTCGATCGCTGGTACATCCCCAAACGAGACCCCAAATACGTGCGCCGCAACGCCTTGATCGTCGCTGGCAACAGCCGGGATGTCGCCTTGGTCGACGAGATCATTCCCTTTCTTGAGCACCGGTCGTCGATCGTGCGGCAACACGCCGCTTGGGCGCTCGGTCGCATTGGAGGAGCGGATTCGGTGGCGGCCCTTGAACGCGCCCGGCATCATGAGACCGTGTATGAGGTGAAGCGAGAACTCGACGTAGCCCTTCAGGACGCCCCATGACACGCATCGTGGCCCGTGTACTCGTCGTCATGTTCGTAGCAGTCGTCATGGGGGTTGGTACCCAGCATCCAGCCCAGGCTTGCTATTGCACCCAACCGACTTTGTCGGGAGCTTTTAATTCCCCCGATACGGCGGCTGTCGTTGTGGGCTGGATCGTGGGGGAGATGGTGGTTGAGGGACCGTTCTCGACCACTGGGATTCTGACCATCGAACTGTCAGACGTGTATCGCTCGCACGATCTTGAGTCGCCGGTGCGTGTCCATACGGCGGTTGGTGGCAGTGCAGCTTGCGGTTTTGATTCGTTGCCCACCGAGCCGTCAGGTTTTGTGCTGGTTCCGGCGGCGGCCGGGGGACTCTGGACCGGCTCGTGTGAAGGTTCCTGGACCGTTGATGAGGTCCGATCTACCGCGCTCGCCCTTGGGATCGAGCGGTCGGGTCCAGTCGACCGGGACGGCATCGTCGTGGCGCCGGCGGTTGCCATACAAGACGTCAGCTCGGTTGCTGACCAGGTCGAGCGCTTTCAGACTCGATGGTGGATCTTTCCGATCGCTCTGGTTGCATTCGGCGTGCTTTTCCGTCACCGCCAACGAGGCGGGTTTTCTAGTGAATCCCAAGATTCCGGGGACGAGTGACCGATGGTGGGGCCCCTCGCCATCAGGGCCGCGCTTCCCTCCGTGGTAGTCGGTGACTGTCGCTTCCGCTAGCCGGCTTCGAACAGTGATTCGAGCGTACCGACGGCCACGACGTCGACCGCCTTCTCGACCAGTTCCTGATCGATAGTGACTAGAGCGTCGGCCTGGAGGCGGGCGACTGCGAGGTATTCGGCGTCGCGCAGAGTCTCCCAGAAGTGTTGGCGCGCAATGCGCCATGCGAGGCCGCGAGACGCTCGATCTCCGAGCAGCCTCATTTTCAGCCCCGTCAAGCGTTCGTGCGTTTCCAGGGCAGACTTGTCGGTGCGTTTGCCATGTCGCACGTCCTCCAACAACAGCTGCAGTGCCTCCGAACGAATTGCGTTGGGAGCGACGAGCTGGTGGCTGGGGTCGACGTGCAGGTCGTAGTCCAGGAGTTGCAACAAGGTGGGAGCGTCAATGACGTAGCGCGCCGTGACCGCAGTGTACCGGCACCGATATCTCCCCAAGACCAACTCCAAGCAGCTGCGATGCTCCAGCCCGGTGGATGCCGAGCCACGCCGGTCACGTCGCCACTGCCCGAGTCTTTGAAGTCTTTGAAACGTCCGCCGGTGGCCTGGCGGTCGGAGCACCGAAAGCGCGTACCAGTACGCGCCACAGCAGCCAGCCCACGAATACCCCGGATACGTTGAGGAGAACGTCGTCGGTGGTGGCCACTCGTCCCTTGACGAGGGTCATCTGCGCCAACTCGATCCCCGCTGACAACGTGAATCCGGCCAGTAGCGTCCGGCCGAGTCGGTTGAATAACGACTTCATGGCCAGGGGAAGAAGGAGGCCCAAGGGTATGAACAGCGCGATGTTTCCACCCAATTGGTACAACGTGTTGCCAGGTCCAGATGCGATTTGCCACATCGAAAAGAAGGGCCGCCACTCGCCGGTTAGCTCGGGGCCACCCGTGTAACCGACGATCGTCAGGTTGATTACCTTGGAAGCCCATGCGATGAGGGTGATCACGGAGACCGCCGATACGAAGGTGCGGCCCGTAGTTGACCTTGCTTCGCCTGGGCGTTGGTCGCTGTCGGACTTCTTCACTGGCGAGCCCCTCGTGTCCTAGACGAAATCGGTTGCCCGAGACAACCGTATGGACCAAGTCCGTCGTTGTCGCCATCCAATGGTATCTGCATCCTTGGCGGAAGCTGTCTGGAATGGTCAGACTTCTGGTCGGTCCGCTCGCTGCATCCTTTCTGGTCGTCTAACGACGGTAAGTTTGTGGGATTGCTTGAGCCGGCAGGTCACAATTCGACGAAGGCGCTGCTGGGTTGATCGCGATCACGTTGCCCAAGGTAATCTCGTGTCATGGCCGAATTGAATCGATATTCCCGACGCATCACCCAGGTTCCCGCCCAGGGTGCCTCGCAGGCGATGCTGTACGCAACCGGACTGACCCGCGCAGACATGGACAAAGCCCAGGTCGGGATCGCGTCCATGTGGTACGAGGGGAACTCGTGCAACATGCACCTCAATGATTTGGCGGCCAAGGTCAAAGAAGGAGTGGTCGCGGTTGACCTGGTCGGCATGCGATTCAACACGATCGGTGTGTCGGACGGCATCTCGATGGGGACCGACGGAATGTCGTATTCGCTTCAGTCTCGCGATTTGATTGCTGATTCAATCGAAACTGTGATGGGAGCCCAGTGGTACGACGGACTCATCGCCTTGCCCGGGTGCGATAAAAACATGCCAGGCACGATCATGGCCATGGGCAGGCTTAACCGGCCCGGGATCATGGTGTACGGCGGAACAATCCGGGCGGGGCTCGGGACCCACGGCGAACCGCTTGACGTGATCTCAGCCTTTCAGTCCTATGGCGAGCTGCTCGCGGGCAGGATCGACGATGACGCCCGGCTCGATATTGTGCGGTTGGCCTGTCCAGGTGCCGGAGCTTGCGGCGGGATGTACACGGCCAACACGATGGCGGCGGCGATCGAGGCACTCGGCATGAGTTTGCCCTACTCGTCGTCCCTTCCGGCGACAGACCCTGGCAAGTTGCAGGAGTGCTTCGACGCAGGGGCAGCCATCCGCAATCTTCTCGAACTTGATCTTCGCCCGGCCGACATCATGACCCGGGACGCGTTCGAAAACGCCATTTTGACGATCATGGTGCTCGGTGGTTCAACCAATGCCGTCCTCCATCTCATCGCCATGGGTCGGTCGGTCGGTATCACGCTCACACTCGATGATTTTCAAGCAGTAAGCGATCGGACGCCGATGCTGGCAGACATGAAGCCTTCGGGGCGATATGTCATGGAAGATCTGCATGCGGTGGGTGGGACACCGGCGGTGCTCAAGCTGCTGGCCGACCAAGGTGTTCTGCATGGCGAGTGTATGACCGTGACGGGACGCACCATCGCTGAGAATATTGCTGATTTGCCGGGCCTTGCCGATGGCCAGGCTGTCGTCCACTCTTGGGACTCGCCGATCAAGGAAACCGGCCACCTGCAGATGTTGTCCGGGACTCTGGCCCCGGAAGGTTCTGTAGCGAAAATTACCGGAAAAGAAGGACTTTTCTTTGACGGTCCGGCCAAACCATATGACTCGGAAGAGGAGATGCTGGCCGCGCTCGAACGCTCCGAGATCGCCCCAGGCGACGTCGTCATTATTCGCTTTGAGGGTCCAAAGGGTGGTCCGGGTATGCCCGAGATGCTGATGCCGACCTCGACGCTGATGGGCGCGGGCCTAGGCGACTCGGTCGCGCTGCTCACCGATGGGCGGTTCTCGGGCGGCTCCCATGGGTTCATCATCGGTCACATCACACCAGAGGCTCAGGTCGGTGGCCCGATCGCCCTCGTCGAAGCCGGAGACCGGATTGTGATTGATGCGGTTGCCAAGTCGATTGACTTACTCGTTGACCCCAACGTGCTCGAAGCGCGTCGGTCGGCATGGACGGCCCCGCCCCTGAAAGCCACCCGTGGAACCCTGGCGAGGTACATCCGCACCGTAAAGTCTGCGTCCGAAGGTTGCGTCACGGACGAGTAACTGCGTACTCAGAACACCGCGATCGGGTCGATTTGCGGTACGCTGACGGCCTGAATGAGCCTCAAATGTTCGACTTGTGGAGCGACCAACGCTGATAGCGCCGTCTGGTGCAATCAGTGTTACGCGTCGTTCGCGGATGCCAATGTGGAGGTTGAAGCACCGCCGGTGGTCATTGAGTTCGCCCCTGCCCAGCCCGAACGGGCAGCCGAAGCCGGGGGTTCGGTCGTAACCCGCCAGCTCCCAGACCCGACCGGGGCAGGGTGGACCTGCAAGTCCTGCGACAGCCCCAATCCGATCGACACCAACGAGTGCACCGTATGTGGGGCGTCGATTTACAGCACCTTCGGTGCCGAGGAAAAGGAACGACCCAACGTCGAGCCAAGATCCGTCCTCCTCTGGGCGCTCTTTCTGCCCGGCATGGGACATTTCAAGACCGGGAACGGACTTCTCGGTCTCACCCTGGCGGCACTGATCTTGTTCTCGGGAATAGCCGCTGCGTCCTTCGCCAGCAGTTCTCAGGTGGCAGCTGCGACCTTCTTTGGAGTCGCTCATCTGAGTCTTTGGGCCGTATCAGTCGTTGATGCGCTGTCACTGGCCAACGCTAATCGGCCGATACTGTATGGCCGGCGAATTACGGTGGTTGCCGGAACTCTGGTCTTCGTGATCATCGTGCAGGTCATAACCCAGTTGGGTGGCTCGACATGATCACGGCCTACTGGATTACGTTTGCGGTCGGCCTGACCACGCTGATCGTGTGGATTTTGATGCGCGGTCTGGCCCACGCTGAGGTGCTTGTTCGGTTTGATCCCGAGCAACGAGTTCCCACCCTCAAGCTCGCCGTGGCCGGGATGCTCGGCTTCGGGATGGCCGGACTTTCAAGTTCGTATGCTGGATGGGACCCGGCGCTGACGATCGGCGGGGCATTAGCAGGAGCTGGTGCAGCCGCCTGGTACGCGCACTGGGTCGATGAGGACATGGTCGAGGACATTGTCGAAGACACTCGCGAAGACATTGACGTAGCCCACGATGCGCCTGGTGATGGCCCGATTCAGCGCCGCTAGTGCTGGTCATCAGCGATCTC
>JAGXFS010000001.1 GCA_024637275.1 Acidimicrobiia bacterium | reverse complement strand
GCAATACCGGCTAAACTTCTTTGTCCAGGTGGTTCAGTCCAGCCTCCAGATCCTCACCGGGATAGTGGCGATTCAGTTGGTCTTTTCATACACGACCGACCTGGGTGGCTGGAGCAGGCCGGAACTGTTCGTAGTCCTCGGTGTGCATCTCGCTCTCGGCGGGATCATGCGGGCAGTCATCCAGCCAAACATGGAGCAAACCATTCGGGAGGTCGACGAAGGCACCTTCGATCATCCGCTCGTCAAGCCAGTTGATTCACAGCTGCTCACCAGCCTGCGCACCTTCCGGGTGTGGCAGTTAACGGACGTGGCGTTGGGCACCGGCATTATCATTTGGGGGCTGAGCGAGTTCACCGGTGGTCTGTCCTTCGTCGGTCTGTTCGTGGGCGGGTTGCTCCTCGCCTGTGGGGCGACGTTGCTCTACAGCATGTGGCTCATCATGACGTCGTCGGCTTTCAAGCTGATCAAGATCGGTCGACTCGGTGAGCTGGTTACGGGTAGCTATGAGGCAGGACGCTGGCCGGTGACGATCTATCCGATCGCGATGCGCCTATCGCTGTCCTATGTCATCCCGCTTGGTTTTGCTATCACTGTTCCAGCGCAGACGCTGGTCGATCGGGTCTCGGGTAAAGACATCGCCTTGACGGTGGCACTGACTATCGGGTTCGCAGTCGTGTCACGCATGGCGTGGAAGGCCGGCGTCAACAGCTACACGTCTGCTTCGTCCTAGCGGATCTGGCTATCCGAGCTCGAACGTGCCGGCTAGCTCGCCGTCTTCCATCTCGATGTGGATCGACTTCGGGACGAGCGCCCCGATATCTGCGACGGCGAAATGGATGATGTTCGGTTCGGTCGCTCCTGCTTCGGGGCTGCACAGTTCATAGAGCACGGGCCGGACAGATACGTGCAGATTGTCGGCGATCGGCCAGGACAATAGATCCGGCGATGGCTCGCGAAACGACAGACGTTTACGGATGAGGCAGCTGAAAAGGATCTCTGCTTCGGCGACCAGCGGCACGTCCCGATCGCGCAGGACGTCGGCAGCATCCGAGGACATGGTTACCGTGACCGACTTCCCGGCGATTTCTGTGGTCAGCGTTGAAACGGGACGCTTGGTTCTGAGCATCTAGACAGTATGGCGGAAGGGAATAGGCGGCGCATCACAGGTTCGTGACGTTTCACGCCAGCCGCGCTGCCCACGTGAGAATAAAACCCATCGCTGCGGAGTCGTCCGGGCCGGAGAGTTCGACCTGGCTCATCCAAACGACCAGACGCTCGCTGGATGGGAAAACGTAGGCGGCGGTGCCGGTGCCGCCAACCCATCCATATCGGCCGGGAACGTTCCACGGTTCAGTCGCAGCCAGATCCACGCTGCCGCCGAACCCCCAGCCATGGCCATCGAGGAACGGGTTGTCGGGCTCGGCCTCAACCTGGCTCGTCATCATCAGGCTGACCGCCTCTGACGAGAGCACTCGGTGTCCCCGGTATTGACCGTTTGCCAACAGCATCCGACCGAACCTGCACCAGTCGTCGACCGTGGAGACCAACCCGCCGGCGCCAGACTGGAAGGTCGGGTCCGAGGCCCACTGTCCGTCTGGCGGATCGATCAGGGTGAATTCGCCTGTGGCCGGGTCGCGCCGATAACTACTGGTCATCCGGTCCCTCGCGCTGGCGGGCACCGCGAACCCGGTGTCGACCATCTCGAGCGGCCCCAGCACCGTGTCGTCAAGGACATCGCCGAGCTGAGCGTCTTCCACCCTGGACACAAGAACACCGAGCACATCGCTACCTGTGTTGTAGGTCCACCCCTCTCCTGGCTGGTGCAGCAGCGGCGTGGCCGCAAGACGCGCCATCCACTCATCGGGTGGAGGAAACATGGCGGGTTGGGGCGGTCCCTGGTGGAGGTCTGTCTGGAGGCGTTCCACCACCGGGTTGGAGAAATCGGCGGGAAGCCCGTGTCCGGATGTCAGGCTCAGCAGGTGGCGGACCGTGATCGGGCGTACCGCGGGAACGACGTCGTCGAGCGGACCGTTTGGGTCACGCAGGACGACGGGTTCGGCGAGTTCTGGTAGCCACTCTTTGACGGGATCGTCGAGGCCGATCCTGTCTCGATCGATCAGGGCCATCGTCGCTGCTGCCACGATCGGTTTGGTGATGGAAGCGATGCGGAAGATGCTGTCACGAGCCATTGGCGCTCCGCCCACGGTGGCCGCGCCAGCAGTGGCCACCGTGACATCGGCGCCATCTGCAACCAGTGCCACGGCGCCCGGAACGCGACCGGCCGCGACTAGTGCATCGACGATTTGCTGCAGGCTCTCCACACTTCGGTCCTGGATTTCTTGGGGTGCGTCGGGTTGAGGGTTTACGGTAACTCGCGAATGACGCGTTAGTCGGCCATCAGGGTCGGTGGCGCTGCCCGCTCTATCCGGTATCGAGGAATTCGATGCGGCCGAGTGGTTCACCGTTGGCTCGATAGAACCTCGGTTCGTGGCCGGTACCGCGCAACGTGAACTTGCCGGCGTGGATGAGTGAGTGGTGGTGGCGACAGAGCAGGATCATGTTGCTCGTCGAGGTTGGTCCGCCTTCCCACCAGGGGATGATGTGATGGGCGTCGCACCATTGTGGGGGACGATCGCAGCCGGGGAAGGCGCATTGCCGGTCCCTGGCGATCATCGCATCGCGCATTGGTTTCGTGACGAGGCGGAGTCTGCGACCCACGTCGATGATTTCTGACTTCGGCCCGAACACGATCCGCCGGAAGTCGGCGTCACAGGCGAGTCGATCGACGGTGTACTTCTCGAGCACGTCACGACCGATCTCGGCCAGCTGCGAGTAGCTGCCGGTCAGTGATTCGGTACTCACGTGGACGAGCATCGTTGGAGCGGCGGGCCGTTCGCCGTCGGAGATAACCAGATCGAAGAGGGCAGTGGCTCGACGTTGTGACGGCGTGGACGGCTCGCCATCGATTGGAGCAGGGGTAGCGGCCTTGATCGCTTCGATGAGTTGAGCGCCCCGTTCAGGGTCGAGAAGGCCATCGAGTTGGACCATGTCCTCGAAGGTGCGGGAGAGATAGAGGTAGGAGGCGTTTCGCTGGTCTTCGAGAGTCGGGTACGACGGCAACGGAACCGCGGCTTGTTGCCAGTAAGCGGTGGCCTTCCGGAGATCGGCCACCCATTCAAGCGTCTCCGCGATGTCACACAGTTCTTTTTCGTCGGCCGCGAACTGATCGGGTGCGGACTGTTTGGCAGAGATCAACGTACGGACTTGATCGCCGCTCAGGCGACCAAGCTGGGCGAGTTGGCGAGTCCGCGGCATCTCCTGCAGCGCCCGCACTTCCGTCACCTGTCGGGTCGCTTGACCGCCCGTGGTGCGGAATCGGTGCTTCAGGTAGGCGGTCGTCGAGGTGTAGCCGTCGGTCTTGTACGACTGTCGTTCGTCCACGACGGCGAGGCGACGCTGTGCCTGAGCGTGAAAGAGGTCTCCAAGCATGCGGAGATGTTCGTAGCTCAGGGTGAGCTCGTGGTTATCAAAATCAACGACCACTTCATCCTCGGCCCAGGCCAGAGCCGTGACGGCGATGGCGAAGACGTCACTGCTCGTTCCTGGATCTAGGCTTTCATCGGTATCGAACATATGTTCGATTATGGCTCAAGATTACTCGCCCGTCAAGGGGTCTGTTTTGAGGAATTCATGACTTGGGTCGGCACCCGCCAAGCGGCATTTGATCACCGATTCCTCAGACGGGATCAGGTATCTTCAGCTTATGAAATCAGGCCCGATCGTGGCAATCCCGCTCGCCCTTCTGTCCCTGGTGGGCGCCTGCACTTCCGGCAGCAGTTCTGCCTCGTCGACGGTTCAAGAGACGCCATCGTCGAGTACGTCTGCTCCCTCCGCCGCAACCAGCACTACCGCGCAGGTCACGAACGACCCGACCGTGCCCCAGACCGATAGCAATGGTGGCTTCGTTGGTGTGCTGCTCGACGGAACCCCTTTCACGGTGATCATCGACCCGAGTCGCCCGAACGAAACGATCGGGGGAGTGACCGCGGTGATCGCCGCCGAACTCGATGACATATCGGCGTTTCTTGAGGTGTCGGTCGAACCGGAGGCGGTCGAAGATCCATCATGGGAGGGTGACGCCTACCTCATGCCGGTCGGTGACTGGACGGTGCGAATCGCTGGCGTGTCGCCAGACGAGCGAGAGCTGCGCCAAGCTGTTGAATCGATCGATGGGCGGGAGTCGGCCGGTTTGCCGGTCCTGGACCTGGAGCCGCCGTTGCGATGGGCGTCCGACATTGAGACGGAGACGGTCATGCAAGTTCAGTACTCGACGTTCTCGGTTCGTCGTGGTTGCCGAACGCTGGCAGCTACGTGCAGTGACAAACACGCGGTCCAGCTGACGAATGTCGAGGCTTCGGACGATGACTTCTTGCTGCTTGAGTCGCGGGCGGCCAGGCCTACGACCGACGCCTGGTACGTCGACCCGGGTCCGATGGTTCCGCGGGGTGGCCATCAAGTGGTCTGGACCGGCGAGGAGGTGATCGTCTGGGGCGGTTCGGTAGCCCACACGCCTCCCAATGTGGTCGACGGAGCGGCCTACGATCCAACGTCGAGTACCTGGCGGGTGCTGCCACCCAGTCCGATTGAGACCCGTCAGCAAACTGCCGCGGTGTGGGCGGATGATCGGATGATCGTCGTCGGCCAACTCGCCACCGTCGCCTTTCACCCAGGGGCGGACACCTGGGAGACACTTGGAGATGGGATCGAGCTCTCCGGTGATACGACCCTGATCAACTGGACCGGTTCGGTGGTGGCGGTTTGGGTGCCCGATGGCATCTCAACATTCCAGCCGAGGACCGGGAGGTGGACCAAGTTGCCAGATCCCGGGTTTGGTGGTTCGCAGTATCGGCAAGGCACGTTGTTGTCATCTGACGGAGTTCTGTTGGCTGCCGGGCTTGAGACACCTGTCTGTTCAAGTCGGCTCGCCGCTAGGTGGTCCGGCACCGAATGGGAGGCGCTCCCTGAAGTCGACCTTTCATCCTCGACAAGCGCAGGCTGTGGGGGGATAAACCAGTCGGCAGTCATCGATGGGCATCTCGTGTTTTGGGAGGATGAGGATCACCCAACGATGGCGCTGGACCTCGGGACCGACACGTGGCGAGAAATCGATACGATCCCATTGTCGGGTTCCGAAGGCGCCTCAGGGTCTATCGATGTTGGGTCCGGCATCCTTGTTCCGCAATATCACCAAGCCGCATGGCTTCCCAGCATCGATGCCAGCTGGATCCTGCTCGACATGCCCGGGTGGGCTACCGATCTCGACATGACCTGGACCGGCAGCGAAGTCGTCATGTGGGGCGCCACCTGCTGCTCCGGCGACAGTGGAGTCCCGCTCACCATCGACGCCTGGCGCTGGACAATGCTCGGTCCGTAACGGGCATCACGAGCCAACAGAAGAGGGCCGCTCGACGAGCGGCCCTCTTCCACACCGGATTTACCCGTTAGCTAGCTGCAACCCGTCGTATCGCCACAAGTCAGACACACGTAGCACGAGCCGTTACGGACCGTCATGTGGCCGCAGTTGGAGCAGACCGGGGCGTCGCCCATGTTCTCTGCCAGGGCTGCGTCAGCGATGTTCGCTTTGGTGGCCGGGGCGTGGCTGACTGCGTGAGCCTCAGCTTGCATTACGGTCCCGTTACCACCACCGTTGCTGCCGCCACCCACCGGTACTGGCTGGGGAGCGGACATGCCCGCATCCGAGTCGGCGAAAGCGGCTGCTGACTGCACGGCGTCCACATCACGTTCGGCGGCGGCGTCGGTCAAGTCCAACTGGACTCCGGCGTCGACAGCCATACCGGACGGTGGCTCGGGCAGGTCGCCCAGTTCACGATCCGGTGGGATCTGAGCCAGGTCGTCACGGTGCAGGTACTCGACACCGAGGGCCCGGAACACGTAGTCGACGATCGAGTTCGACATTTTGATGTTCGGATGGCCTTCGACCATGCCGCGCGGCTCGAACGTCTGGAACGTGAACGTGTTGACGAACTCCTCGAGCGGCACGCCGTACTGCAGGCCCTTGCTCACCGCGATGGCAAAGCAGGACAAGATGCCTTTCAGTGTGGCGCCTTCTTTGGCGAGGTCGATGAAGATCTCACCCAAGGTGCCGTCGTCGTACTCGCCGGTACGCATGAACACCTTGTGACCACCAATCCGGGCTTCCTGGTTGAAGCCGGCCCGACGGGATGGCAACAAGAAGCGGGGCGGACGCATCCCGGCCGCGTAAGCAGCCGTTGGCGACATTCCCGCCGGGATCTTGCCCC
This sequence comes from Acidimicrobiia bacterium, assembly GCA_024637275.1. Lineage (GTDB taxonomy): Bacteria > Actinomycetota > Acidimicrobiia > Spongiisociales > JAENVV01 > JAENVV01. The sequence goes on along the minus strand of JAGXFS010000001.1, from coordinate 1,414 downwards.
AAGCGATCTCGGCTTCCTTCTCGATGGCGTCGATGATTTCGTCTGCGACGTCATCGTCAGCGCCATCATCAGAACTCGACGAGAGTGGTTGTGATGCCTTTGAGCCGTCCCTGTACAAGGCCATGGCCTTGACCCCCAATTGGTAGGACATCCAATAGGCATCTTCAACCTCTTCAACCGTGATCTCGTTCGGCATGTTGATCGTCTTGGAGATGGCACCCGAGATGAACGGCTGGGCTGCAGCCATCATCTTGATGTGACCGGTGTGGTGGATGAAGCGCTCGCCGTACTTGCCGTTGCGGTTGGCACAGTCGAACACCGGGAGGTGCTCGGGAGCCAAACCTGGGGCGCCTTCGATGGTCTGGCGGCCACAGATGTGATCGCCAGCTTCGATGATCTCGGCCCGGGTGAACCCGAGCGCCTGGAGCATGTCGAAGTCCCACGCCGTGTACTGCTCCTCGGTGAACCCGAGGCTGTGCATGGCATCCTCGCCGACCACGAACACGTTGAAGGCATGCTTCAGTTCGAACACACCCGGCAGGGCAGATTCGATCCTGGCGATCTCTTCAGTGGTCAGTCCCTTGGCAGCCAACGTCTGCTTGTTGATGGCCGGGGCATCATCGAGAGACATGGTGCCAACAACGTGGTTCACGATCCGAGAAATGTCATCTTCGGAATAAGCCAGGTTGCGCAACGCCGGAGCGATCGACTGATTGGCGATCTTGAAGTATCCGCCTCCAGCGAGCTTCTTGAACTTCACGAGTGCGAAGTCGGGCTCGACGCCCGTTGTGTCACAGTCCATGAGCAGACCGATCGTGCCGGTCGGCGCCAGGACGGTGGCCTGAGCGTTGCGATAGCCGTGCCGCTCGCCACGATCCACCGCTAGGTCCCATGCCGAACGGGCAGCTTCGAGCATGTCCGACGGTGCCAGTTCAGCATCGATCGGCATGACGTAATGCGTGACCCCTTCGTAGTCGGTGCGGTTGTAGGCGGCCCGACGGTGGTTGCGCATAACCCGCAGCATGTTGTCGCGGTTTTCCTCGAAACGTGGGAACGGACCGATCGGCGTCGAAGCCACCTCGGCCGACGTCGCATAGGACATGCCGGTCATGATGGCTGTCAATGCGCCGGCAATAGCCCGACCCTTGTCCGAGTCGTAGGGGATACCCATACGCATGAGTAGCGAACCGAGGTTGGCGTAACCAAGACCCAGCGTGCGGTAGTCGTACGAACCCTGGGCGATCGAAGCCGACGGGAAGTGCGCCATCGCCACCGAGATCTCTAGGACCACGGTCCAGATGCGGATGGCGTGACGGTAACCGTCGAGGTCGAAGTCGCCGGTGTCCTCGTCGTAGAACTTCACGAGGTTCATCGAGGCCAGGTTGCAGGCCGTGTCGTCGAGGAACATGTACTC
>JAGXFS010000034.1 GCA_024637275.1 Acidimicrobiia bacterium | reverse complement strand
TTCGAGGAGCTTTGGGACCGCAAACACCGGCCCGATCCCCATTTCGTCAGGGTCGACGCCGGCCACGGCCATGCCCCGGTAGTAGCCAAGCGGCGACAGGCCACGTTTTTCTGCTTCTGACGCTTCCATGACGACCAATGCCGCGGCGCCATCTGATAGCTGGGATGCGTTCCCGGCTGTCACATTTCCACCGGGCCCATTGACTGGTTGGAGCGAAGCCAGCCCTTCCAGCGTGGTGGTAGGTCGGTTTCCTTCGTCAAGTTTGAGGGTGACGGTCTCCTTGGTGGTCTCGCCGGTCTCTTTGTTGACGAGCGCCTTGGTGGCCGTAACCTCAATAATCTCTTCGTCGAATAGTCCGTTCTGCTGGGCAGCAGCCACGCGCATCTGTGACTGATAGCCGTATTCGTCGCACGCTTCCCGGCTGATCCCGTACCGTTTGGCGACTACCTCAGCAGTCTGGATCATCGGCATGTACATGTTCGGTTCGCGGTCGAGCACTGCTGGGTCGGCGGCGCGGAAGAGGTTCATGTTGGAGTTCTGAACCAGGCTGATCGACTCGACCCCACCTGCCACAACAATGGGCGCTCCGTCAAACATGACCTGCTTGGCGGCGGTTGCGACAGCCATGAGCCCGGATGAGCACTGCCGATCAATGGTCATTCCGGAGGTGGTCGCGTCAAGGCCGGCGGCGATGGCAGCAATCCTCGCAACGTTCATGCCCTGTGTTCCTTGTTGCATCGCTGCACCAAGAATGACATCGTCTACCTCGCCCGGTTCCAGGCCGGCACGTTCGACGGCCGCCGCAATCGCCTTTCCGGCGAGCGAAGGGGACTCAAGGTCGTTGAAGGCTCCACGGTAGGCCTTCCCGATTGGAGTTCTGGCGGTCGAGACTATGACAGCTTCCTTCACATTTCCTCCTTGCGGTGCGCAGTGCGGTTAGCAATGCGGTTAACGATCGTTAGCTTATCGGTTTCGCATCGTTGCGAAACCGGGCCGGGGTCATAAGTGTCGCACCTGCGACGAACAACGCCATCGCCGTGATCCATCCCGGTCGGTAGTCTGCGAAAACGTCAACCGAGTACCCCAGCAACGGTGCGCCGATTCCGAGACCGGACAAGAAGCCCAGCATGACGACACCCGATGCCCGTCCGGCGAGACGGGCGGGAACAGACTGAATAACCGCCAGCATGCCGACGGTATTCCAGGAGCTAACACTGAGTCCGGCAATGACGACGGCCGGCCAGACGAGCCAAATCCCCGCTTCCTGGGCCATGGCCAGAAGACCGGCGGCTACAACGGAGGCTACCGAGATGATCAGAAGGCTTTGCTGCACCCCCACCCGATGTTCAGCGGCGCGACCCCACGAGATCCTCCCGAAGATGCCGAGTAACCCGGCGACCGCCGAAGTCGCTCCAGCCGCCTGAGGCGACATGCCGAGTACCTCCTCGGCAAAAAGGGGGACCCACTGGAAGATGGCCGAACCAGCCAAGCCGACCAGAAACCCGTAGACAGATATCCGCCAGATGATGCGGGGAAGGGGTTCCTTGCTCGCGGTGACCTCTCGCTGCTCCTCGGGTGGATCAGAGGGCAGTTTCCAGACCGCGAACCCCAGACCGATGACTGCCAACCCGGCGTAGATGCCGACGGCGGTTCGCCAGGTCCCCAGGTCGGCGATCCATGGGAGCGTAAGGCCACCCAGGAACGTGAAGACCTGGACTCCAGACTGCTTGATGCCGGTGATGATGCCCCTGACGCCCGCTTCGACGTGCAGAGAGATGAGCTTGTTCGTGGCCGGATTGGACATCGATTGGGCAATGCCCGACACCAGAGCCCCGGCCAGCAATACCCCGTACCCGGGGGCGGTCGCCATCATCCCCAGGCTGAGACCACTTACCGCCAGGCTGACCAACGCTCCGGCTTTGGCGCCGATTCGGTCGATCGCCGCGCCAAATCTTGGTGCGAGGACGGCACCGACGATTGAGGAGGCAGTTGCCAGAATCCCGACTTGCCACCTGGCTACTCCGAACTGGGCAATCAGGCTTGATGCGAGGACGGCGGCGATCACGAGCGGGAACGTGGATGCACCCATCAACCCGGCCATGATCGAGCTCAGGGTGATATGGGTGCGCATGGATCAGGACGCTACCCGTGTTGGTGGATGGGCGACGTTCTATGCTGGCGCCAGAAAGGAACCCTGATGAAGTTTCTTGGCGAACCGCCCAACTATGACTTGACCTACAGCGACGTCTTTATGGTGCCGGCTTCGACGACGTCGGGCAGCCGGTTGGACGTGGACCTGACGACTCCCGATGGGGTGGGAACCTCAATCCCGGTTGTGGTCGCCAACATGAACGCGGTGGCTGGTCGGCGTATGTCCGAGACTGTCGCCCGAAGAGGCGGGTTGGCGGTTCTTCCTCAGGACGCCCCACACGAGGTGCTGGCCGCTCTGATCGGTGGGGTCAAAGCTGCTCACCCGATCTACGACACGCCGATAACGCTCAGCCCGGACTCGACGGTTTCCGAAGCTATGTCGCTCGTCTACAAGCGTGCGCATGGAGCGGTCGTGGTGGTCGATGGAGAAAGTCCGGTCGGGATCTTTACGCCAACCGACGCGCAGGGCGTTGACCGATTTGCGCCTCTTGCAGAGGTCATGCACCGTGACCTGGTCGTGGTCGAGGCGGCCACAGAGCTTGAAGACATTTTCGACATGCTCAGTCACGAACGTATCAGTACGGCGCCGGTCGTCGAGGGTGGCAAGCTGGTCGGGGCGATCACCCGTAAAGGCGCTCTGCGAGCCGGGCTGTACCGGCCGGCTTTGGATGGCAACGGCCGTCTTATGGTGGCAGCGGCGGTCGGCATCAATGGCGATCCGGCTGAACGAGCCCGCCAGGCCCTTGACCTGGGGGCCGATCTCATCGTGGTCGACACCGCCCATGGACATCAGACCAAAATGATCGAAGCCATTCGCGAAATTCGTTCGGCGATCGGCTCAACGCTCCTGGTGGCTGGCAATGTGGTGACCCCGGCCGGGGTCCAGGATCTAGCAGCGGCCGGAGCCGACATCGTCAAGGTCGGAGTTGGCCCTGGAGCGATGTGCACAACCCGAATGATGACCGGAGTTGGTCGTCCGCAGTTTTCGGCGGTTTTGGAATGCTCCCGGGAAGCAAGTCGCCTCGACAAGCACGTTTGGGCCGATGGTGGAGTCCGCTATCCCCGGGACGTTGCTTTGGCGCTCGCAGCCGGAAGCGCTTCGGTAATGATCGGCTCGTGGTTTGCCGGGACCTATGAAGCTTCAGCCGACCTCCAGTACGACGAGAGTGGGCGGATGTTCAAATCGAACTACGGCATGGCGTCGGCCCGGGCAGTCCTGCTCCGCACCAAAGGCGATTCTGAGTTTGATCGCGCCCGCAAAGGTCTCTTCGAGGAGGGGATCTCGACGAGTCGGATGTACATCGATCCGGATCGACCCAGCGTCGAGGACCTGATCGATGAAATAACGGCCGGAGTTCGGAGTGCGTGCACGTACGCGGGGGCCGGAAACCTGAGCGAGTTTTCAGATCGGGCGGTCGTGGGAGTCCAGTCGTTGGCCGGGTTCCAGGAGGGTCGAGCTACTTCGTCGACCTGGACCTGACGGTAGTTTCCCGGCACTGGCTAGGCCGTTGATGGGTCGTAGCCGATAAGTGTCAATGCGGCGATCACAAGCACCACGCCAGTCATTTGTAGGACCGTGAGGTGTTCCTTGAGGACCAGCCTGCCAAGAATGACGGTTACTGCCGGATACAGTGACGAGATCACCCCGGTGATCGAGAGTAAGCCGATCTGACTGGCGAGCAGAAAGAATATGTTCGCGAGCATGTCGATCGCCCCCGACGCATACGCCCATCTGGCTGCGACGCGAGGAGCCTTGCCCGCCTTGGGGCTCGCCATCAAGATGATGCCGAGAGCGATGAGGGTGGCCACCTTGGCCGGGATGAGCGGCCAAAGTCCGGCAGCCGGGTCGATCTGGCCGATAAAGGCAAAGAAGCCTCCGAACCCAAGTCCGCCAACGATGGCCATTATGACGGTGGAACGAGCCGCCCGTTGGCCACTGTGCCTGTCGATCCCGGACACCAGGGGAACGGCAATCAGGCCGAGTCCCGCCCCGGTGAGGGCGAGCAGGCCCGGTCGTTCGCCACCGATGATGCCGACCGAAACGGGAACCACCGCACCGACTAATGCCGTGATCGGTGACACCGCGGCCATGGGGCCGATCGCCAGCGCTTTGAATAGGAACACGAGGCCGAGTAGGCCAGCGAGTCCGGCGGCGGCGCCATACCAAGAGTCGCGTACGGTGACGTCCCCTCCCATGACGATCCACCCAGCAACGGCAAGCGCAAGGGCTGCCCAGGCGGCCCGAAACGAGACTCTCGTGGCGGCGAGCTGCTTCGAAGCGAAGCCGCCAATAAAATCCGAAAAGCCGAAGCTGATGGCCGATCCGAGGGCCAGCAGTGAGCTCACGTCAGCTCGTCAGGCAACTGTTCCGTGATCGCTTTCACATCTTCGGCAGCCCGGCGATGCATGACGAGCACGACATCGTCCATTTCCACAACGATCAGGTCTTTCACCCCGACCACTACCACCGGTTTCGAGTCCGAGCGAACATAGGTGTTCTCGGTCCCCGACAGGAATACATTGCCCTGGATCACGTTCCCCAAGGCGTCCTTGGTCCCGAGATCATAAAGCGTCGCCCAGGATCCGACGTCACTCCACCCGCACGCCAGCGGCAACACGGCCCCGCGTTTGGTCGGCTCCATGACTGCGTAGTCGATCGAAAGTGGGTCGATGGTGTTCCAACCCGATTCGGCTAGGTGAACGGTGTCCCCTTCATCGGGGGCGGACTGATAGGCCGTGACTACCGAAGCATGCATATCGGGCGCATGGGTTCGCAGCTCGTCGAGGAAGTCCGCGGCTCGAAATACGAAGATGCCGGCGTTCCACAGGTATCCGGAGGCAACGTAATCGATCGCGGTTTTCTCGTCGGGTTTTTCAACAAACGCGGCAATCGCACTGGCCGCGTCGCCCACGCTATCGCCAGGCCGGATGTATCCGTAGCCGGTTGCCGGGAAGGTCGGCACAATGCCGAAAGTCGTCAGATAGCCGTCGCGAGCGGTCGCAACGGCCAGGTCCACCATTCTGGCGAACTCGTCGACGTCCTCAATGACGTGATCCGATGGGAGAACCACGACCACCGATTCCGGGTCGCGATCTAATGCTGCCAGACAGGCGGCTGCCACAGCCGGAGCAGTGTTCTTGGCGGATGGTTCGATGAGGATCGTCGGGGAAACGCCGATCGCCGCCAACTGCTTCTGGACTTTGCTGGCGTGCCGCGCCCCGCATACGACGAGTGGCTCACCGACCTCTCCCAGAGTGGCTAGACGAGCGGCCGTGTCTTGAATCATGGTTTGGGTGCCAACCAGGGACCGAAACTGTTTAGGAGTGGCGCGACGCGAGAGCGGCCACAGACGCGTCCCGGACCCACCGGACAGAATGACGGGGATGATCACGGCTACTCCCCGGTAAACGTTGGAGGGCGTTTCTCGATGTGAGCAGAAATGGCTTCCATGAGATCGGCAGATTGGAGGTGGGAAGCGTTGTACAACGCTACGTAGTCGAGTGCCTCCTCGACGGTTCGGCCCTCATTGGCCCGCAGAATGTGCTTGGTTCCTTGGACGACCAGCGGTGAATTGGCGGCGATTTCCTCGGCGAGGGATCGAGCAGCTTTGTGCAACGTATCGACATCGTCGTAGAGGTCATTGACCAGACCGATCTTTTCGGCTCTCGCCGCATCGATGTCTTTTCCTGTGTAAGCCAGTTCGGCCACCTGGCCAGGGCTGACGATGCCGGGAAGGCGCTGGAGGGTTCCGACGTCGGCGACGATGGCGAGCTTCGTTTCCCGGATTGAAAAAACGGCGTCTTTGGAAGCTATTCGGATATCGGCAGCCGTGATGAGATCGATGCCGCCTCCGAGACAGTATCCGTGAATGGCCGCAATCACCGGTTTGTGGCAATCCGCGATTGCGGTGAAGGCTTGTTGCATTCGCTTGATCTCGCGGTAGGCGCTTTGCGCCTTGGCGGCCGGTGAGTTTCCTGACCCAACCGAGACGCCGGAAAACTCGATGAGGTCGAGTCCGACCGTGAACGCTTTGCCACGAGCGGCGATGATGATGACCCGGACTTCCTCAATGCTGCTGACGGCTTGCATGGCGAGGGGGAGGTCCGACCAGAATGCCGTGCCCATCGCATTCAGTTTGTTTGGCCGATCTAGCCAGACGGTTCCGATCGGACCGTCCTGTTCGATCGTGATGACGTCGCTCGCAAAAACCATGGGCAGAACTGTAGAGGAATGGCCGGCGATGCCAATACTCGGTCGCTGGTCGCGGCCGAAAATAGTGGTCTGTCGCGGAAGGTGACCTGGTGGTTCGCCTATGATTGCGCAGCGACGAGCCTGGTGGCCGAGGAGTGAGCAAGATGACGCGGGGATCTTTTGGCCGTCCAAGCTGGTCGTCCACCTACCGCGGAGATGGCCCGGCCACCGGCAGTGTCCAGCCGAGACACCTGTGACCGAAGCAGTAGTTGCCGATAAAGCCCCTGTACCGATTGGTCTCGGGACCTTCGGAGGAGTGTTCACCCCGTCGATTCTGACGATTCTCGGTGTGATCATGTACCTGCGATTCGGATGGGTCGTAGGAAACGCCGGTTTGGTCGGCACACTCATCATCGTGACGATCGCCACGGCCATCACCTTCCTGACCGGGCTGTCGATCTCCCAGATCGCCACCGATCAGCGCATCAAGACCGGTGGTGCCTATTACATGATCAGTCGGGCGCTCGGCATCGAGGTGAGCGGTGCGATCGGCATCCCCTTGTATGTTGCCCAAGCCCTGTCGGTGGCCCTCTACACGATTGGCTTTGCCGAGAGCTTGACGGCCGTTTTTCCAGTTCTCAACGAGCGGATCGTGGCGATGGTCACCGCCATTCTGGTGACCGCGCTGGCGTTGATTTCGGCTCGCACCGCCATCCGGGTCCAGTACTTCATCATGGCCGGTATCGTTATCTCGCTCATCTCTTTGTTCTTCGGTTCGCCGCTGCCGGATGCGGCGGTTACCACCCTCGATCAACCGACCGCCAGCTTCTGGATTGTGTTTGCGGTGTTTTTCCCGGCTGTTACAGGAATCATGGCCGGCGTCAACATGAGCGGAGATCTCGCCGATCCGCGCAAGTCGATTCCGCGCGGGACGATGGCGGCGATTGCGGTGAGCTACGTCGTGTACATGACGATCCCGTTTCTGCTTCAGCGGTCTGCCTCAACCGCGGACCTCATCAATGATCCCCTGATCATGCGGCGCATAGCTGTCTGGGGTGACGCCATTCTGGTCGGCGTATGGGGGGCGACGTTGTCGAGTGCGGTTGGGAGCATCCTGGGCGCTCCGCGCATTCTGCAGGCTCTGGCTCGTGACAACATCCTGCCTAAGCCAATGCGATTTGTCGGCAAGGGTGCTGGTCCCTCCGACGAACCCAGAATCGGCACCTACTTCTCGCTCGGCTTAGCCCTGGTGGCGATTGCGCTCGGAGACCTGAACGTCATCGCGCCGATTCTCACGATGTTCTTTCTCGCCACTTATGCCGTGGTGAACGTGGTCTCCGCGGTTGAAAGATTCTTGCGAAGTCCGTCCTTCCGGCCGACCTTCAAGGTGCACTGGGCGCTCTCGGCGTTAGGAGCAGCCGGTTGTACGGCAGTGATGTTTCTCATCAATCCAGTCGCGACCGTCGTGGCGGCGTTCGTTGTGCTTGGCATCTATTTGTGGCTCCAACGAAAAGGTATCAAGACGACCTGGGGCGATGCCCGTGAGGGAGCCTGGCAGGCCCTCATTCGGTGGGGTCTCATCAATCTTCGCTCCTCGGGTCATGCCAAGACATGGCGCCCCAACTTTCTCGTCCTGGCCGGAAGCCCGGCAAAACGTTGGTACCTGATCGATCTGGCCAACACGATCTCCCACGACCGGGGAATCCTGAGCGTTGCCACGATCTTGCCTGATCCGGTTACCAGCGAAAGAAAGACCCAGTTGGCAGCCACGATCCGAGACCACCTCGAGGAGCGCAGCGTCGAGGCGCTGGTGAGGGTGGTGTCAGCACCTTCGCCATACATCGGTGCGGCACTCCTCGTTGAGGCCTACGGCCTCGGCACTCTCATTCCCAACACGATCATGCTCGGCGATGGCGAAACTACCGGCAACCGAACCGAATACGCCACCATGCTCGGGCATATTCATGCAGCGAATCGCAATATTGTCGTGGTCCGAGCGGTGCCGACAGAAAGCTTTGGATCTCGCCGACGCATCGACGTATGGCTGCACGGCATCCGCGGCAATGGCGCGTTGATGTTGACGTTGTCCCACCTTCTCGCCACGAGCCTGGAGTGGCGAGGTGCCTCCGTGACGGTACGGATGATCGTCACGAATCCGGGCGGAGCCGACGAGGCTCGCGGGAATCTGTCCAACCTCATCAAGGCGGCCAGGATCGATGCGGAGGTGGAGATCATGGTCGATAAGCGTCCTGCCACCGAAGTCATCTCGGAGACCTCGCGGACCGCCGATATCGCATTCCTCGGTTTGCCAACCCCCGATGTAGACGACATCACTGCGTTCGCAGATGTCCTCGAGTCGCTGATTGTCCGCACCGGTACGATCCCGGCGGTCGCCTTTGTACTCGCGTCGAAGAGCGCCGATCTGGAGCTAATTCTCAACTAGCTCCTGGCTCTTTGATGTTCCTATTTTACGGCGAAAGCCAGCTTCATGTTGGCGTGATATTGGGTGACCTTCCCGTCCTTGACCCGGGCGGTCATGTTCTGAACCTCGACGCCAGTGATACCTTTGACCGATTCGGAAGCTTTGGCCACGCCTCGCTGGATAGCGTCTTCGAAGCTCTCCTCGGAGATACCGATGACCTCAATGATCTTGACTACACCTTGTTCGATAAAGTCCGACATGCGTTTGGTCCTTTCACGGCCTGGCGGGTTTGGTCTGTCCCACCATACGTGGCTAGGGGCGGGTAAGACTGAATTGGGCAACGTCAATTCTGCCGGTGACAAAGCCCGCCTCGCAATAGGACAAATAGGTTCGCCACATCTTTCTGAAGTCCTCGTCAAACCCGAGCGGGGCGATCTGGGACCAAGCTGCTTCGAAACGCTCGTGCCACCTGGCGAGGGTTTTGGCATAGTCGAGGCCGAACCGCTCCTCCATATCCCAGTCGAGACCGCTTCTTGCTGTAAGCGTCCGAAGTACCGAAGGACTCGGCACCAACCCGCCCGGGAAAATGTACCTGCGGATGAAGTCTTCATTGGTGCGGTAGCTGTCAAAGAAGTCGTCGTGAATGAGAATCGCCTGGAGACCCGCTCGCCCGCCCGGTTTGAGGACCCGGGCGATCGTGTCGAAAAAGTCTGGCCAGCGGCTGTCGTCAATTGATTCGATCATCTCGATGGAAATGACCCGATCGAACTGACCCTCCACCAACGCGTAGTCGAGCAACTGAACGTCGATCATTCCGTCCAGGCCGGCGGCGGCGTTCTGTGCCTTCGCGAACTCCGCTTGCTCCTTGGCGATGGTCAAGGTCGTGACGTGGCATCCGAGGCCGGCTGCGTATCGGGCCATGCCTCCCCAACCCGTCCCGATCTCGAGCACCGACTGGCCGGCCTGTAGGTCGCACAACTCGGCGAGGCGGGCATACTTGGCAAGCTGGGCTTCCTCAAGCGACCGGGCCGTTTCTCCGAATCGCGCCGACGAATAGGTCATCGTCGGGTCGAGCCATGCACCGTAAAACTCATTGCCGAGGTTGTAGTGGTCGGCCATCGTTCTCACCGCTAGTTGGCGGTTCCGGTTCGGTAGCCAGGTGCCCATCCTTCGGCCGATCCCGTAGAGGCGAGGGTGGCGTTCGGCCCATCGCCGCTGGTTCAACGCCGCAAAAACGAGCAGCTCGGTGAGATCTTCCGGCTCGAACTCGTCCGCCATGTAGGCTTCAACCAAAGCATTCGACCCGCCCCACAGCACCCGGCCGAGCGATCCCTCCTTTTTGACGTGGATGGTGGTGTTTGGTCCAGGTTCGGTCCCAACTAGGGCTTTCTTCGAGCCGTCCGGGAACGTGATACCCAGGGTGCCGGCGGTTACCCCTGCCCCAAGCAACTTCAGTGCGAGCCGGTCGCTCATCGGGAAACCGCCGGCATTGAGACGGACTCGTCGGGAGCCAATGGACGCGACCGATACGGGGCGCCTTTTCTCCACAGGTGGAAGGCCTGCCAGTGAATACCAACCATGACCCGGAGCGTCAGCAGGGGGTGCGAGACGAGGAGTCGTAACAGTGACCGGGTCGACAACGGGACCCGATTGCCCGACATTGTGGCGCTGAACAAGTGGCCGTCGACGTCGGATTCTCGGACAGTCACCTGCATGTGGTCGCCGGGTGCTTCGAGTTCGAACCGGTACCGAGCCGCCATGTCGATGAATGGAGAAACAAAGAACTTCTTGTCCCATTCATGAACGACCTTGGGGCCAGTGTCGTTGTGGTGTTCGACCGGGAGGAAGTAGCTGTGGTGCTCGCCAAACGTGTTCCTTACTTCGTACAGCACCGCGACAAGCGAGCCGTCGTGCCCATGGCAAAACCAGATCGTGATCGGATTGAAAGCGTAACCGAATAGACGGGGCATGGTCAGGAGGTTGACCCGGTCTATCTCAAGGCCTGCCTGGTGTCCGAGTTGCACGATCCAAGGTTTCAGAGCAGATCCGTCCTTTGGCCCGTGATCGGCCTGGCGGAACGAGTACAGGTTTGGTCGATCGACGGAAAAGATGGCACTTGCCCGGTTGGCGCCGTCGAGGTCGTCGAGGTCGAGAAGCAACCAGTACACGCCATAGGAGAACGCATGTCGACGGGGCCGTGCCCGCCGGTGTCGGACCTTCCCGACGTACAGCGAGTTCATACCGTGGCTGCCTGACGCATCAGGGCGTCGGCGGCGGCATAGCCAGACATGAGTCCATCTTCATGGAACCCGTAGCGGGTGTAGGCGCCGCAGTAATAGGAGCGCAAGGTTCCCTGCAGGCCAGGGACTTCGGCCTGGGCCTCAATGGCTGCCCGATCGAACATTGGGTGATCGTAGTCCCAGGATCCAAGCTGACCCCGGGGTTCTTCGGAGGGATTGAGCGTCACGAATACCGGAGTCGGGGTCGGAAGGTTCTGAAGTTGGTTCATCCAGTAGGTGACGCACGGGAGTTCGGTACCGTGGCCGGCGGCTACGTTCCAACTCGCCCAGGCTCGGCGCTGCTTGGGCATAAAGCTTTGGTCGGTGTGCAGGACTGCCCGGTTCCTCGAATACTTGAACCGGCCGAGCACTGCCCGCTCCTGATCGGTCGCCGCCGAGCCCAGCAGGGCCGCGGTGGTATCGGCGTGAGTAGCGAAGATCACCCGGTCGAACCGGTCGGTCCCTGATCCACTCAGGATCTCCACGCCTTCGTCGCTACGGCGGACCTCGATGACAGGCTCGTCGAGTCGGATCCGATTGGAGAACGGCCGGGATAGCTTTTCGACATACTGGCGACTTCCGCCTGTCACGGTTCGCCACTGCGGACGATCACGCAATTGGACGAGGCCATGGTTGCGAAAGAATCGAGCCAACGTAGCGGCCGGGTAGTCGGCCATGTCCGATGTTGGAGTGGACCAAATAGCTGCCCCCATGGGAAGCAAGTATCGGTCTTTGAAGACATCGGAATAGCCGTCAATCAGGTCTCCGAGCCGAAGGGTCGGGTCGTTGACGTCGACCGTTTGAATGTACTTGTTGAAATGAAGAATGTCTTTGATCATGCGCCAGTGGCTCGGTCGCAGCAGCGCCGATCGCGTGGCTGCGATGCCCTTCAGGCTGCCTTCGTACTCGGGGGCAGATCCGGCAATAGCAAACGACATGTTGCTCGGTTCGGTCGTGACGTCAAGCTCTTCGAAGAGTTCTGTGAGCAACGGATAGGTGGTTTCGTTGTACACGATGAATCCGGTATCTACGGCGACCGGGACGCCCGATACTTCAACGTCAACGGTGTGGCTGTGCCCGCCGACCCAATCGGAAGCTTCATAGAGCGTGAGGTCTGCCTGGTCGTTGAGGCGGTGGGCCGCCCCTAGCCCTGAGATTCCGGTTCCAATGATTGCTACACGCATTCCAGTTATTCGTAATCATCATCGATCTGGATTAACCGGTCAGAACCGGATGAGCGATGATCCCCACGTGTATCCGGCACCAAAAGTTGAGAGCGCAACGAGTTGGCCACGTACAAGCTGGTTCTCACGGACTGCCGTGTCGATGCCGAGGGGAATGGTGGCGGCCGTGGTGTTCCCAAAACGCTGGATCGTGTTGAAGACCCGGCTCCCGTCGATGTCGAGTCGCCGGGCGACGGCCTCGTTGATCCGCAGGTTCGCCTGATGAAAAAAGAACCAGTCGACCTCGTCCAGTTTGGCGCCGTTGGCGTCGAGGGCCTCGTGGATCGACTCGGGCATTCTCTTGACGGCGTTCATGAAGATTCGGCGGCCGTCCATAACGGGGAAATGTCGGCCGGCTTCGATGTCGTCGACCGTGATTCGATGGCCTGGTCGGGCTTGGCCGGGTGCTTCGGCCCAGAGGGCTTTTGCGCCGGAACCGTCCGAATGAATGTGGGTTGAGTAAATCTGAGAGTCTGCGTCAGATGGGTCGTCTACGGCTCGGAGGACAAATGCGCCGGCGCCGTCACCGAACAGGATCGAAATATCACGACCGGTGGGAGAAATATCGAGGCCCTTTGAGTGGATTTCTGCACCGACTACCAACACTGTGGCAGCTTGGCCGGTCCGGATGTACAGGTCGGCCATCGAGAGGGCATACATAAACCCGGAACACTGTTGCCGAACGTCGATGGCCGGGATGCCCGGCGCTCCGAGCTTGTCTTGGAGGAAACAGGCAGTGCCCGGGAAGTCATGATCCGGGCTGATCGTGGCCAGGAGGATCATATCGAGATCGCCGGCCGTAGCCGCGGCGTCGGACATCGCACGGACCGCAGCCTCGTAGGCAAGGTCAGAGGTAGTCGTTCGTCCCGTGACCCAGCGCCGCTCGGAGATTCCCGATCGGTTCTCTATCCAGTCCGCCGTTGTATCGAGCAGTACGGCCAGATCGTCATTGGACACCACTCGCTCAGGCGTAAACGAACCGGTCCCGGCAATTCGTGAGCGCATGCGGGGAGTCTAGATAGGGAGCCTGGCAATAGGTAACCGGGGCCCGTGTTCTAACTTAGTCGTCGGGGAAGAGTCGGGGTTTGAACAGGCGGTCGTACTCTCGTAGGGCGAACCGGTCGGTCATACCTGATACGTAGTCGATCGCTTTGATACGAGCCGTTGCATCGTCGACCTGATAGGTCTCAGGTATTTCGTCGGGGTGATGTCTGTAGTAATCGACCAACTCCGAGATGACCCGGACCGCCCGCTCCCGCTGTCCGTTGGTGTCGTGACGAAGGTAGACACGCTCGAACATGAAGTCCCGTAACTCGTGCATGGCTTCGAGCACTTCGGAGTGCATCGTGACATGTCCGGCGGCGATGGTTCCGTCGACGACGGCTTCGATCATCGTCCGTATCCAAGCCGAGCCCGCTTCGTTGCCGAAGGTGGACACCGCAGATGTCGGGAGGTCGTCGAGGCGAATCACGCCTTCCCGGAGCGCGTCCTGAACGTCGTGGGTGAGGTACGCGACACGGTCGGCGTACCGGCACAGATATCCCTCTGGAGTGGCGGGCGGGGGATTGATCTTCCACGAGTGGGCGCGGATTCCG
>JAGXFS010000033.1 GCA_024637275.1 Acidimicrobiia bacterium | reverse complement strand
CGTCGCCGTGGTGAACCTGGCGGGTATCGAGTTCAGCCAGGCGGATCGCTTGGCGGGCTCGCAGCCGACCGATGAGCCGTTCGTCAGCTATGAAGTCTTGTTCGAGTTGGTCGGTGGTAACCGATCGCAAACTATCGTCTTGCATTCCCCAACAATACGACCCACCAGTGACAAAAACGCACCGAAAACGCCCACCCGACAACGAAATTCGAAAGATTTCTTACCAAACGGGACGACCAACCCGCCGGATCCGTCCGCACCGACCAGTCGTCGCTCGCCCGGTGGTTGCTGCATTGTTGAGAAGGCGCCCAAACCCTATGTCGTGTGACCGTCCACAAGCCGGGCGTGCCGTTTGTTGGGACCGAGCCCCTCAACGCGGACTGGCGTTGCCAGTCCGTCCGCAGAACGGCATGCCGTTCTGCAATGTGACCAAAGGTCACGCTACCTCCGACCCACGCTCCGCTCCGGCCGCAGGAACCTTCTCCCCGGACGCTCCACTACGTTCCACTGGGGAGACCGATCAGTGTTCGCTAGTTCGTTGGTTGCTGCATTGTTGAGAAGGCGTCCAAACCCTATGTCGTGTGACCGTCCACAAGCCGGGCGTGCCGTTTGTTGGGACCGAGCCCCTCAACGCGGACTGGTTTCGCCGAAGGTCACGCTACCTCCGACCTGCGCTCCACTGCGTTCCGTTGGGGAGACTGCTTCGCATGGGACTCTGACCAGTGTCCGCTAGTTCGTTGGTTGCTGCATCGTTGAGAAGGCGTCCGAATCCGATGTCGTTTGACCGTCCATAAGCCAGACGTGCCCTTGCTGGGAACGAGCCCCGCTGGGGAGACCGACAGTGGCGCTCCACCAGGTTCCGATCGGGAGACCGACCAATGACCACTGCGTCGTTGGTCGGTGCATCGTTGAGAAGGCGTCTAATCGCGAAACCGTGTTGCCCCCCACCTACATGAGGGCCAGCGCCTGTTCGATCACCTGGTTAGTCGCCGGATCGTTGGGTCCTCGATCCGAGCCGTCCTAGCCCCGGCCTGATTTGATCTAGACAGCAGGCATTACAATTTCGTTCGTGAAAACGCGATATCTCTTGTTTTGGTCGATCGGCTTGCTTGTCGCAATTCTGGCCGCGTCGGCGATCTGGTTCATCACGGATCCGTTCGGATTCCTGGAAGCCACCTAGGCGCTAGCCCCGAATGACGACCGCTCCGTGCGGCTCAATCGTCCACGAGCCGTCGGCATGGCCATCCCGCAAGTCGGTCGATACCAGCACCTCGCCTGTGACTGCCACGGCTACGGATGAATCCGCAAAGCTCACCCCCACGATCACTCGTTCCTCACCAGCCACTCGCTCATACATGAGCACGTCGTCGTTTGCCGATTCGACCTCGTGATAGTCGCCAACGGTCAGCGCCTCTGATGATTTACGAACGGCCAAGAGCCGTCGGTAGAGATTCAGAACCGATCCGGGATCAGCTAGCTCGGTCTCGACGTTCCGATTCTTGAGATCGGGTCCCATTGGCAGCCAGGTCTCAGCGGACGTTGAGAATCCGCCATCCGGCGTCCATTGCATCGGCGTCCGGCAGCCGTCACGACTCACGCCCTCAAGGTTCACGCCCCACGGGTCGAGGCCCAACTCGACGCCCTCGAGCATGCCCAATTCGTCGCCGTAATACATGGTGACGGTTCCGCGCAGGGTGAGCAGGAGGACAGCCAGGCGGCGAATGGAATCTTCGCCATATCGCTTGGCGACACGTGGCTCATCGTGATTGCCGATCACATAGTTTGGCCAGGCACCGTCAGGAAGAATGGCTTCCTGACCAGCGACGACGGCTCGCACCGACTCCCGATCGGTCGCCTTACTAAGGAGCGCAAAATGGAACGGTTGATGAAGCTCGTCAAGGTTGGCACCAAAGTACGAAGCCCATTCTTCCAGGTCCGTGATGTGCGCCTCACCAATCGTGTAACGGTCGTCATACTCATCGACCACAGCCCGAAGCCGTTGGTAGAGCGGATGGATGTCTGGATGAGCTTTTGAATAAATGTGGTTGAGGGTCTCGAATTCTCCCATCGGCTTGAAGTGGTCCGATGGAGCGTCTGGATCGGCGAGCGGATTGTCCCGCAGTTCCGGGTCTTTGACGACGTAGTGGGCCACGTCGATACGGAACCCGTCAACGCCCCGGTCCATCCAGAACCGGAGAACGTCGAACATCGCCGCTTCCAGTTCGGAGTTGCGCCAATTCAAGTCCGGCTGTTCCTTCAGGAACGTGTGCAGGTAGTACTGGCCGGTGGGCCCATGCCACTCCCACGCTTTGCCACCAAAAAGGCTCAGCCAGTTGTTGGGCTCAGCTCCGTCCGGCTTGCCATCGGCCCAAACGTACCAATCACGTTTTTCGTTGGCGCGCGAACTCGCCGACTCAATAAACCAGGGATGCTGATCGGACGAATGGTTCGGAACAAAGTCAACGATCACCCGGATGCCGACCGCATGGAAATCGGCGACGAGCCGATCAAAGTCCTCGAGCGTCCCGTATTCGGGGTCAACGTCCACGTAGTCGGAAACGTCGTACCCGAAGTCCTTCTGCGGGGACGGGTAGAACGGAGAGAGCCAGATCGCATCGATCCCGAGCACGTCTGATAGGTACGGCAGCTTCTGACGAATCCCTTCCAGGTCGCCAATCCCATTTCCCGTCGAATCGGAGAACGATCTGGGATATATCTGATAGACGACCCCTCGCTCCCACCACTTCCGATCAGCTTCCATGGCCGCATGGTACCGGTTCCACATTGCGCCCGTCCTTTTCTTTGTCCGCGTTCCCGATCCGAGACCTCGAATTCTGCGGGGTCGCCACCTGGCGTGCAGGACTCCTAGTCTGCGGGCCACATGACCAACGACCCCAACATTCTTCGGCCACCACTTTGGTACAAAGACGCAGTCATTTATGAAGTGCATGTCCGAGCCTTCGCCGATTCCAATGACGACGGGATCGGCGACTTCGGCGGCCTCACCTCCCGGCTGGACTATCTCAGCCATCTCGGCATCGACACGATCTGGCTGTTGCCGTTCTATCCCTCACCGCTGCGAGACGACGGATATGACATTGCCGAGTACTTCGACGTCCATCCGAGTTATGGGTCGCTCGGCGACTTCACGACGTTCCTCGATGCTGCTCACGCTCGCAACATGCGAGTCGTCACCGAGTTGGTGGTCAATCACACGTCGGATCAGCACCCATGGTTCCAAAGGGCCCGCCGGGCGGCGCCGGGAACACCCGAACGAGACTTTTACGTATGGAGCGATACTCCCGACCGCTTCGAGGAAGTCCGCATCATTTTCTCGGACACAGAAACCTCCAACTGGGCCTGGGACCCGGTGGCCGGCGCCTACTACTGGCACCGCTTCTTCTCGCATCAGCCTGACCTCAATTACGACAACGAACTCGTACGCGAGGCCATTATTGACGTGTTCCGATTCTGGCTTGATCTGGGGGTCGACGGTCTCCGCCTCGACGCAGTCCCGTATCTGTTTGAACGTGACGGAACGAACGGAGAAAACCTGCCGGAGACCCACGAGGAACTCAAACGAATCCGAGCCTTCGTCGACGCGAACTACGAGAACCGGATGCTGTTGGCCGAGGCCAACCAATGGCCCGAAGACTCCGCCGCCTATTTCGGTGACGGTGACGAATGCCACATGGCGTTCCACTTCCCGTTGATGCCCCGACTCTTCCTCGCGCTCCAGCTAGAAAGCCGCCTCCCCATCATTGACATCCTGGAACAGACTCCAGAGATTCCTCCCGACGCACAGTGGGCGATCTTCCTTCGCAACCACGACGAACTAACCCTCGAGATGGTGTCCGAGGAGGAGCGTGACCTCCTATGGCGCGCGTACTCACCAGACCGGCGAGCGCGTTTGAACCTGGGGATCAGAAGGAGACTCGCCCCGCTCCTGGAGAATGATCGGCGCCGGATCGAGCTGTTGTTCAGTCTCCTGCTTTCCCTGCCTGGCACGCCGGTCATCTACTACGGAGATGAAATCGGGATGGGTGACAATGTGTTTCTCGCTGACCGTGACGGGGTTCGGACCCCCATGCAGTGGAGCAACGACCGGAACGCCGGCTTTTCAAGAGCCAACGCACAGTCTCTATACCTACCGGTCGTGGTCGACCCACAATTCCACTACGAGACCGTGAACGTCGAGGCCCAGCAGGCCAACCCGAATTCCCTGCTCTCATGGGTGCGTCAGATGATCCGTCATCGTCAACGCCACCCGGTGTTCGGGCGGGGCGACATTGAGTTCCTGTCACCGTACAACGACCAGGTACTCGCCTATCTGCGAGACAGCGAAGACGAAACGCTTCTCGTGGTTGCCAACCTCAGCCGCCATTCGCAGTTCGTGGAATTGGATCTCGGCCGGTTGGCCGGGCAACGCCCCACAGAGATGCTAGGTCGGACCGAATTTCCCGTCATCGCTGAAACGCCATATCCGTTGTCGGTGGGCCCCTATGGTTTCTATTGGTTCACAATCGACGCTCCTGATTCACCGACCCGAGCGACACGCGACGCGGTCGAAATCGCCGGGCCGCTCGAAGGGGCGATGGCAGGCGAAGGGGCGCTAGCCGATGCAGTTGGCAGGTTTCTGGCAAACCAATCCTGGTATCAGGGCCGACCTCCTCGGCGATCACAAACCACGGTCCTCGATCTTGTTCCTCTCACCCCCGGCGAGCGCGATGCAGCCTTTTGGGTCGCCATCGTCGCGGTGGCCCACGACTCCGGTTCACAGGATCTCTACGTCCAAACCATCGGAATCTCCTTCGAACCGGATCCGCAGCTCCCCGCCTCGTCGATCATTTCGACGGTGCGACGTGACGAAACGAGCGGCATCGTATTTGATGGGCTGGCCGATCGGCGCGGGCGCGAAGTTCTCCTCGAGCTGGTGCTCTCGGCCGAGACCCTCCTAGGAATCGCAGGATCATTATCCGGCACTTTGGCGCCGGCCGCCATCGACGTCACATCCGATTCTTCGGGTGATTCGAACGTCCATACCAACAACCGCGGCGAAACCTACGTCGATTACGCCAATGGGCTTGCGATCAAACTCTTCCATCGTGTCGAACCAGGCACGAACCCTGATCTGGAACTCCGCCGATTCCTGACCGAACGGACTACTTTTGAGGGCGTCGCTGACACGTATGGTGCCCTCGAATACCTCTCCGGCGAAAGCCACACGATCGGCATCCTTCAGCAATCGATCACGGAAACCCCGAGCGCCTGGAGTGCCTTCGATCAGCACTGTCAGAACTGGCTAGCGGCCGTCGGCGATCAGATGCCATCCGCTGACCCGCCGGCGATATGGAGTCGATCGAATAAGCGGGCCGAATCTGCGATTCCGAACGTCGACATTCTCCAGCCGGCGCTGGATCTGGCGACTGAACTCGGATCGATGACGGCCCGGCTCCACCTGGCGCTCGGATCGTTCAGCGAAGACCCCGATCTCGGTACGGAGCCATTTACCCAGCACTATCAACACTCGTTGTACCAATCGCTGCGAGCTGGCATTCGGCGGGAGTTCCGCGCCATGAGCCGTTTGCAAAAGAATGCAGGACCAGCGATCGAGGAGGCCATAGCGGAACTTCTGCCGACCGAGCATGCATGCCTCGAATGGCTCGACGCTATCCGCAAGGAACGCATCAAGGGTTCGCGCATTCGGCTTCACGGCGATTATCGGCTCGACGAAGTCTTCATCGTTGATGGCGAATTCGTCATCGAGGATCTATCCGGCGATCACTCCCGCCCCATGAGCGAACGCCGACTTCGCGGGTCAGGGCTTAGCGACATCGCCCAAATGTTGCGGTCATTCGAATACGTAGGTTTGGCCTGCGCGCTCAATGGGTCACCGGCCGACCGGGCTTGGTCAGCATGGTGGTCATATCTCGTCGGAGACGCCTTCGTGACGAGATACCTAGCCGACCTCGACGGCTCATCGTTGCTCCCCGACTCAGCTGCGGCGATCGAGGATCTCCTCAGGGCCTTCATGATGTCGCGGGCCCTTCGCGAAATCCATTGGGAGCTCCAGAATCGCCCGGAATGGGCAAGCATCCCACTGGCCGGACTCCGTCGGATGCTGGGTCACCAAACTCCGTTTATCGGCGACCGTCATGATGGACCGACGTAGCTACATTCGGGATCGACGCTCCGTGCCGAGCAATTCCAAAGCTTCCGCAACGCCACGTGGATCATTGACCCGGTAAGCGGCTCGGGTTGAACCAGGGCCGACCTTCACTCCGACGTCCTGCGAATCCAAGACAGCGAAGACATCCTCGTCCGTCACGTCGTCCCCGAAAAACACCACCCGATCAAAAGCGTCCCTTTCTCGAACGTGGCTGATAGCGGAACCCTTGTCACCGTGACCAACCATGATCTCAACCACCTTCTTGCCCTCGAGCACCCGCGCACCGAACTTGGCACCGACCTCCCGCGCGGCGTCGGCTGCGTCCTCCGACTCAGTTACATGGCGATAGTGGAAAGCGGCACCGAGTGGCTTGGATTCCACAGTCGCACCGTCAAACTCTCCTGCGACTGCCGTGAGTTCCCTGGTGACCTCCCCCACAGTGTGGGATGCAACGGGATCAGAAACGGACAGTCGGGCACCATGATCACCGATCAGTTCGATGCCGGGACGGGGGCCAACGAAACTGAGAAGCGTATCGACCGATCGGCCTGAAATGATCACCGATCCGACATCCGGGTATCGCGCCAATTCAGCCAGAGCATTGACCGCTGGATCGTGCGGAACCGCAGCCGACGGATCGCCGACAATCGGCGCCAACGTGCCGTCGTAGTCGCAAGCCACAAGCAGGCGGGAAGCGCGGGCCGCCCTACGCAGCGCGGCGACGAGCGGGGGGTCGATCAAAGAGCGTCCAAGCTAGCGAGGCAGTCGCGTGCCCAGTCGAAAACATCTGCCTTGCGGACGACGTTTCGGAGCTTCCGCATACGCTGCCGCTGCTCGGCATCGGGCATCGTCGTTGCATACGCGAGGGTATCCACTACTGCGTTGACGTCATAGGGATTCACGATCAAAGCAGCCCTGAGCTGCTCAGCGGCTCCGGCGAACTCACTGAGGACCAATACGCCATCGTTACCGGTCCGACTCGCCGCGTACTCTTTGGCGACGAGATTCATTCCATCCCGCAACGGGGTCACCAACATCACATCAGCCGCCACGTAATACGCGATTACTTCTTCCAACGGAAGCGTTCGATACAGGTATGACACGGGCGCCCAACCAGCTTCCCCGTACGCCCCGTTGATTCGTCCTACGGCCTGCTCGATGTCAATTCGCAACTGTTGGTAGGCCGGGACCTGTTCGCGGCTCGGAACCGCCACTTGAACAAACGCGTATTGGCGCCGGTCGGTAGCTGAGCTCTTGAGCAGGCTCTCGAAGGCTTTCAACCGCAGATCAATGCCTTTGGTGTAATCGAGCCGATCCATGCCGAGAATGACATGGTCGGGGTCGCCAAGCTCCGAGCGGATCTGGGCGGCCCGGGTTTGCACGGCCGGCGAGGCGGCCAACTGTTCAAATTCGGCGGTATCGATGGCGATGGGTGCAGACTGCAGATGCACCGACCTTCCCTTCCAAACCAGATCGCGTCGTCCCACCGCTTCAGCGCCTGCCAGGCGACGGGCCGCCCTGGCGAAGTTGTCGGCACTCTGACGAGTCTGGAAAGCGATGACATCGGCATCGAGCAAACCCTCGATGATTTCACGCCGCCAGGGAAGACGGGCGAACACTTCGATAGGCGGGAACGGGATGTGCAAATAAAACCCGATGGTGGCGTCCGGGACAATCGAGCGAAGCATGCCCGGAACGAGTTGGAGCTGGTAGTCCTGGACCCAGGCGATGTCACCCGGACCTACGACGCTCGCGGTTGCTTCGGCGTAGCGCTGGTTGACCTCGACGTAGGATCGCCAGGTGTGCCGATGAAACTCCGGAGCAACGATGCCATCGTGATAGAGCGGCCACAGGGTCCCATTACAGAACCCGTAGTAGAAGTCGTCGACTTCCTCCTCACTGAGCTGCACAGGTGTCTGGTCGATGCCGTCGTGGTGGAACGGGGCGGGATCGAATCCCGGAATACCTGGCCATCCAACCCAGGCGCCCTGGGCGTTTTGCAGCACCGGCCGGAGCGCCCGGACCAAGCCTCCAGGACTGATGGACCATTCCTCGCCGTCCCAGGCGACCGGAAGCCGATTCGCGACAACAATTATCCGCTTCAGTGATTCCCTCTTTTCCGACCTCGTCCGAGACTAGTGCGCCAACGCAAGCCTCAAGTCGCCCGCCGGCTATTACGCCACTACCACTCCAGCAAGGGTGCGCCTTCGATCATCTCCCAGCCAGTTCGAAGCTCGGCTATCTGAACCGCTTCAACCCCATCCGACCACGAACGAGACGCCGAGCGGCCCGGTCTGACGAGGGAAAACGGGCTGGCAGACACCGTCCCTTCTGGCTTCGGCAGTCCCGCCGCCCATTCCAGTCCTAGGGCATTCGCCAGCTCATGAAACCCTCGTTT
>JAGXFS010000032.1 GCA_024637275.1 Acidimicrobiia bacterium | reverse complement strand
TTTCCTGCCAACCGTCGGCCCACGCCTGATGGGACCCGGTGTAGTAGGGCTCGGTGAGAAATATGCGCACAGACACCTACTCGTCGAGCGTGCCTTTGAGTTGGTCAAGCCGGTCGAGGTCATGCCGGGCGTGCATAAAGCGGATGGATCCGGTCTTGGAACGCATGACTACCGAATGGGTGATCGCTCCGTGCCCGAAGAAATCAACCCCGTCCAATAGCTCGCCATCCGTCACACCGGTCGCAGCAAAGAAGATGTTCTTGCCACTCACGAGATCGCTGATCGTGAGGATCCGGTCCAAGTCGTGGCCGTTGTCGAGCGCGTACTGTGTTTCCGATTCATCGCGGGGCCACAGCTTGCATTGAATCTCGCCACCCATGGCCGTGAGGGCTGCCGCGGCAATGACCGCTTCAGGGGAGCCACCGATTCCGAGCAGAATGTCGATGCCCGACGCGGACTCGGCCGTAGAGATGGCCCCGGAGACGTCGCCGTCCGATATCAGTCGGATTCGGGCTCCGGCGGCCCGAACCTCATCGATGAAGGGCTGGTTGCGGGGGCGATCCAGGATGATCGCGGTGAGATCGTCCATGTCCTTACCGGTGGCCTTGGCGACCTGGCGCAGGTTGTGGCGCACCGGCGCCTCGATATCCACGGAACCGGCGGCTTCCGGGCCGACGGCGATCTTGTCCATGTACACGAGGCTGCCCGGGGAATACATGGTCCCGGCTTCGGCGAGTGCAATAACCGCCAAAGCACCCGGTCGACCGGCCGCGGTCAGGCTCGTTCCATCGATGGGATCGACTGCTACATCAACCTTGGGGCCGTTCCCGTTGCCGACCTTTTCTCCGTTGTAGAGCATCGGCGCTTCGTCTTTTTCGCCTTCGCCAATGGCAATGGTCCCGTCCATGTCGATGGTCGAAAGAATTACCCGCATGGCGTCCACTGCTGCTTGGTCGGCGGCCTCTTTATCGCCGCGTCCTTGCCAGCGGGCGCCGGCGATGGCGGCAGATTCGGTAACTCTGGCAAGTTCCAAGCCCAGGTTGCGCTCCGGTACTTCTTTCATGCGGGAACCTCCAAGACCATGGCGTCGCCTTGTCCGCCGCCTCCGCACAAGGTTACGGCCCCCAGGCCACCGCCGCGCTCTTTCAGTACGTTGATCAATGTGACGACCAGGCGGGCGCCGGTAGCTCCGATCGGGTGGCCGAGAGCGACCGCTCCACCGTGGACGTTGACTCGGTCCTCGGGGATTTCGAGCATCCGGGCCGACCACAAGGCCACCGAGGCGAAGGCTTCGTTGATCTCGACGGCATGCAGATCGGCGGCGCTGAGGTCAGCTTTCTTCAGCGCCACTGCCAGAGCCTCAGCCGGGCGTTCATGCAACGATGGGTCGATCC
Source organism: Acidimicrobiia bacterium (assembly GCA_024637275.1). Lineage (GTDB taxonomy): Bacteria > Actinomycetota > Acidimicrobiia > Spongiisociales > JAENVV01 > JAENVV01. The sequence continues at coordinate 5,167 of JAGXFS010000032.1, read as the reverse complement.
CGCCGATCTGGCCGTACGACCGAATCTCGGCGAGCACTTCGAGTCCTTCGGCGTCAGCTGCCTGACGATCTGCAACGATCACCGCCGCCCCGCCGTCGGAAATCTGGCTTGAGTTGCCTGCGGTCAAAGTGCCGGTCGCCCCAAAGGCAGGTCGCAGAGCCCGGAGGCTCTCGGTCGTCGTTCCGCTTCGGATGCCTTCATCCTGACTAATCGTGACCGGCTCGCCCTTACGCTGGGGCACTTCAACGGGAGCGATTTCCCTGGCGAAAATTCCAGTTTGGCTGGCGATCTCCGCCCGTTCGTGGCTTCTGGCTGACCACGCATCTTGTTCGGCCCGATCGATGCCCAGCTGGTCGTTTTTGATATCGGACGCACTGCCCATCGAGCATTGGTCAAACGAGCAGTACAACCCGTCGTGCATCATCACGTCGATGAGTTCGGCATCGCCCAAACGAGCTCCCCAGCGAGCCTTGGGCATCACGTACGGGGCGTTGCTCATTGATTCCATGCCGCCGGCCACGACAAACTTGGATTCGCCAAGCAACACCGACCGATTGGCCATCCCGATGGCCGCCAGCCCCGACAGGCAGACCTTGTTGATGGTCAAGGACGGAACCGTCATCGGCAAACCCGCTCGAACCGCAGCTTGGCGAGCCGTGATTTGTCCCTCCCCTGCCTGAAGAACCTGGCCAAAGATGACCTCATCGATTCGCTGCGGATCGATGCCGCCGAGCGCCGCTCGGATGGCAGTAGCACCGAGGTCAACGGCTCGCACCGAGGCGAGCCCCCCACCAAACTTCCCGATCGGGGTACGTTTTGCGCCAGCGATTACGGCCGTCATCCATTTCCTCCTGTGTGAGGCCCATGGTACTCAACCCGTTTACACTCGGATCGTGCGCCTCTACAACATTGACCATGTCGGTCTGGCGGTATTCGATCTCGACGCTGCACTGGCCGACTATGAGCGCCTTTATGGCATCCGACCCATCTACCGCGAAACGGTGGTCTCTCAGGACGTCGAAGAGGCGATGTTGCCGCTCGGGGGTTCCTTCGTCCAGCTACTCCAGCCTTTGTCGAGCGACGGTCCGGTTGCCCGCTTTCTCGAACGCCATGGTGAGGGAATGCATCATCTGGCCTTCGCGGTCGACGACATTGAGAAGGCGTTGCAGGAGCTAGCCAGCGAGGGTGCCAGGCTTATCGATTCGGAACCTCGTCCGGGTGGGCGCAGCTCGAGAATTGCCTTCGTTCATCCCAAGACGCTGTCGGGAACCTTGGTTGAGTTGGTGGAGCTGTCCGATGATCATTAAGGGTGGTGCGGGCGAGCAGGAGGCCGCCGCTATCGCCGCAGTCGTGGCCTTTGTCCTGGCCGAAGAGCAGAACCGCAAACCAGGTCCTCGTCCTGAGCCATCAGCTTGGGTGGCCGCCATGCGACAAGCGCGGAGCCGTCTGCGGCCCGTTCCGCCTCCTCCTGGAGCGACCGAGGCCGGCAAATTGAGTCGGTTCATCGACCAGGCTCAGTGAAGCCCAGATCGGCCAATCGCCTATTCCTGGCCCTCTCCTGGGTCGGGTTGGTCGTCATTGCCGGATTGCCATTTGGGGGATGGGTCCGATGGATGACCATGCCTGAACGAGACCTCGACTTGCTGGTTTATGACTCGACCGTGTTCGATGCTGAGCGGAGACAGCACAATGGGGTTGGTCTCATGATGACCTATCTGAAGGTGCCTTTCGACAATGCGACCGACTACGTGGGGTCGAGTCCGGGGGGTTTGCCGTTCGGTACCTGGCCCTCTGAGCGACCGGACCTGATCATGTTGGTTGACGCCTACGGCGTCTACGTCAACGATCAGGCCGACCTGGATCCGAATGGCGAGATCCGGATTACCCCTTCGTTCGCCAGGTCGAACGCTCTCGATGTGGTCCGGTGGGCTGACGAGGGATCAGTCGTCATGGCCGAGTTCAACATGATGCACGAGCCAACGGATTCCGCAACCTCGGAGCTACTCCAGGGAGTATTCGGCATTGACGCCACCGGATGGACCGGAAGAGCCTTTGAGAACCTCGCTGATGCGAGCCCCCGCGTCCAGGAGTTGTATGACGGTGCATGGCTCTTTGAAGGACCCGGTATTGTTCTGGTCGGGACCAGTGTGGGCGATCAAACGCGACCTCCTGATCTCGTTGTTCTCCTGCCTGAGCACCTAGAAGGACTCACGCCCATACTCAGGGCGGACGCCGATCCGGGTGGTGAGGAGACAGACATTTCCTTTGGCTCCTGGTTTGCCCTTATAGAAGCCGATTCTGCTGCCGATACAGAGTTGTGGATCAACCTCCCGGTCAATGATCGGGGTGCTGCTCTTCTTGAGGAACAGGGGATCGCGTTGCGATCGCCATTCCTTGTGTGGAACGACAATACGGTGTACGTGGCAGGCAATATTGCTTCAACTCCGGCAGCTTTTCCGGCGCGCCGCATAGCGGGCGCGCTGCCGGTCCTGAAGTGGTTGCCGTCTGACGGCGAAGCAGCTGTGTTCTACCGTGTGTATGCGCCGCTCGTGGAGCGGTTGGTTGAATTGGCAGAATTATGAAGCGGAACAGTAAGTAGCGACTGATTGCACCGCCAGAGCCCGGATGGTGGTGGTCGGATAGGCGCATGAACAAACCGAAGATTCTCGTAGTGGACGATGAGCGGGCAGTAGCCTTTCTCCTGACGCGTTCGCTCGAATCGGCCGGTTGCGAAGTAACAACCGTCGATGATGGGCTCGAAGCCTACGATTTGGCGCTCGCACAGCGGTTCGACGTCATCTTGATCGATCACCTTCTACCGGGACTCCTTGGCCAGGAGGTGGTCCAGCGATGGCGTCAGGCGGGTCTCAAAACCCCGGTCATCATCGTTTCGGGCGTCTCGAACGAAGAAGACATCGTCCGATCACTTGAATCAGGGGCGTCTGACTACGTACGCAAACCGTTCTCGGTTCGCGAAATCATTGCCAGAGTGAAGGTTCAGATCCGCGATAGGCCCCAGGGTGGCTGACCTAGCAGTAGCGGTCCTCATTGCACTGGGCGGATTGGTGATCATCTCAGCCGTGGCACTGTTCCTTCTCAAGGGCGTGAGTGGTGCTCGTCGACGGCGAATAGCCAAACGACGTGCGAGGTTTGTCGACTTTGTTGGTGAACTCATTGTCCGGGGAGATCCCGGCTCGCGGAATTTTCGACGCTATGCCGCTGACGCCGAGTTCGGGTCGGTAGTACTTGAATATATGCGGATGCTCCAGGGTGAGGATCGCCAGCGACTCCTAACTGCAGCCCGGGATATGGGTCTGGTCGATAGGTTCCTGAAAGGCCTCAAGTCCAAGGATCGCGCTCAACGAGTGGCAGCGGTTGAAGCTCTCGGTGAGGTGGCCGACCCCACCACCGTTACCGACCTGGTCTTTATGCTCCGCGACGTGGTTCCTGAGATTCGGGTACAGGCCGCGGCTGCGCTCGCCAACATCGGAGATCCTCAGTCCGTGAAGAGCCTGCTCGCCAGCATGGAACACCAGGACGAATGGAATGCCCAAAGGATTGCAGACGCGCTCTTTGCGTTTGGACGCGAGGCGGTACCCGAAATGTCCCGGTATTTGCAGAGCACCGGTAAGTACCGCCCGCTGATAGCAAGAACGTTAGGTCTCATCGGCGATATTCGGGCGGAAGGTGCGCTAGTGCAGGCGCTTTCGTCGGCAGACGTCGACCTGAGGATGAGGGCAGCCGCTGCGCTCGGGAGAGCCGGAACTCCCCGAGCGGTGCCTTCTCTACTCGAACTCCTTGGTGACCCACAATGGGAAGTGCGCGCCCAGGCCGCGACAGCCCTCGGAAGGCGGACCGACCGTCAGGCCATTCCATGGCTCCGGAGGGCACTCAGCGACCAATCGTGGTGGGTTCGTCACAATGCCGCGGCGGCCCTGGTTGAGGTCCCCGGAGGAAACGAGGCGCTTCGCTCCTCGTTGGACCACCCGGATCCGTACGCCCGTGATGCCGCGGCAGCCGTTCTGTTGTCTTCGGGTGTTGCCGGGGGCGCGGTGGAGGCTTTGCGTTCAGACGAGGCGACCGATCGGATCGCCGCTGAAGACCTGATTTCGTCGCTGGTTCGGGCAGGCAAGTCGGAATTCTTCCTGGTGGCCGGATTGAATCCGGCCTACGTAGATGCGTTGCGGGTGCGGGCCTAATGGCGGGGTGCGTTGGTTTCTCACGTCGAGCGACCAGAATGGCGACGGCCACAACCTGACAGTTCGACCATGCTCAATACGATCGTTCAAACGTTCAATTTCTTCATCATCTTCTACGTGATAGTGATGCAAGCGCAGATTCTGGTGGTGGCCACTCTGTCGTACCGGGCCCTTTCCTCCGACCGGTTTGTGAGCCGGCACGGACGGATCCAAGACATGATCACGTCCGATACCACGCCCCCGATCTCCATTGTCATCCCCGCCTACAACGAAGGCGTCGGAATTGCCGACTCCGTGAGATCCATGGCCATGCTGCACTACCCCAACATGGAAATCATCGTCGTGAACGACGGTTCGAAGGACGACACAGTTGCGCGCATGGTCGAAGCCTTCGATATGGTGCCGATCGACTTCCCGTTTCGCAATGCCATTCCGACTCAGAAGATCAGACGCCTGTACAAGAGTCGTCTGCCCCACCCCGTGGTGCTCGTCGACAAGGAGAACGGTGGCAAGTCCGACGCCATCAATGCCGGCATCAATGTTTCGCAATATCCCTACTTCATGGCGACCGATGCTGACATGGTGCTCGAATCAGAAGCGCTGATTCATGCCGCTCGACACTTCGTTGAAGATCGCCAGCACACCATTGCGGTTGGTGGCAACGTGCGGCCGCTCAACGGCTGCGAAGTCCGACTCGGCAAAGTCACCAAAGTGGCGCTTCCACGCACTGCCATCGAGATGGCCCAGGTAGTCGAGTACATCCGGTCCTTTCTTTCTGCCCGTCGCGGATGGGATCGCTGCTGATCATTTCGGGGGCGTTTGGCATCTTTTCGAAGGCGGCCGTGACCGAAGTCGGTGGGTTCCGCAACGATCATCTCGGCGAGGATATGGAAATGACGATGCGACTCCATCGTCACTTCCGCAAAAACAAGCGGGACTATCGGATTGTCTATTCGGCAGATGCGGTC
>JAGXFS010000031.1 GCA_024637275.1 Acidimicrobiia bacterium | reverse complement strand
GTGTGGGCGGTCAATGGTCGGGCACGTAATCACGAGATTGACGAGGCGGTCATTGAAGGCGTGGGCTTTCCCGAGGCGGCCCTTGGTCTGTTCAACAACCTTTTCCCGTTCGTCGACATGCTTTCAGAGCATTTCATCCTCCGTCGTTACATCTACCGGCCGCCATGGGCAATCCACGAGTTCGTGGAAGAGCTCGTCGCCAAAGGGTTCCTCGAACGACAGGATGACCGCCTGGAGCCGACCTCCCGGCTGTCACCGGTTGTCGAAGAACTCGACCAGGCGACCCGCTATGCGGCCCGTCACTACTGGATCGATCACCGGGTCACCGTTGAAGCTGCACAAGGGCCGGTTCGTAGAGTGCTCGAAGCGAGTCCCGAGCGGTATGGACTCGCGCAGGCGGCCCTGGCCGGCCGCAAGCCTGATGATTTGTTTCATCGATTTCACTATCGATTGGCCGGCTTGCGATTGCTGCGTAACGAAGCCCACGTGGAAGCGTGGCAGGCGCAAGATTTGACCGCCGACGAAATCGATACGCTGACTGCGGCTTGGGCAGGTACCGAGGCTCCGACACCGCTCGTTCTTCCGAAACGTCTTGAGCGTCGCGGCCTTCTCGCGGACGGAAAAGTAACTGAGGCCGGTCTAGAACTTCGCGCACAGATCGAAGCGGACACGAACGCCGGTGTCGCCTCGGCGTTCTCGACCATCGACCAGACGGCGCTCCATGCGGCGCTCGTGTCCCTGCCACCCGAGAATCTCGCCGGGTGAAGGCGAACTGATGGACAACGCCGTCGAGTTGTCGGACGATCTACGCGAATACATCTTCGCTTCATCGGAGCCCGTCCATCCTGTCCTTCGCCGCATCATTGATGAAACTCAGGCGATGAGCGAGCGGTCCATGCAAGTCACCCCCGAACAAAGCATCTTTCTGCGGGCGATGGTTCGTCTGGTGAAGCCCCAACGGATTCTTGAGATCGGCACATTTACCGGGCTGTCCTCGCTCGTCATGGCCAGTGCGCTTCCCGAGGGTGGGCGGATCACCTGTCTGGACATCAGCGAAGAGTTCACAGCCATAGCTCGCCGTGCCTGGGACGAGGCGGGAGTCGGCGACCGGATCGACCTCATACTGGGGCCCGCTCTCGAATCGATCAGTGAACTCAAAGGCCAATACGAAATGGTCTTTATCGATGCGGACAAGGGCAATCTCCAAGCCTATGTTGAAGCGGTTCTACCGATGTTGCCGGCCGGCGGTGTCGTGATGGTCGACAACACGCTCTGGAAGCAGCTCGTTGTTGCAGGAGACCCTTCAACGAGCACCGTCACCATCCAGAGGTTCAATGTTTGGCTAAGAGATCATCCCGATTTTGATGTCGAAATGATCGGAATCGCTGACGGCGTGACCCTGGCCATCAAGCGCTGACGGCTCGCCAAGCCTCAAGCGATAAAGCGCTCGATGATTCGCCGCCTCAACGACATATTTTCATGCGTCGGCGTATGGATCAACAGGGTCGGGCAATCAACTTGCTCGGCGATGCGATCGGCGAGGTCGGTGACGAGGTGGAACCGGTGGGACGGGGCTCCCATGAGCACAAGATTGGCACCGCGCGAAAGGCGCGAAACGGTCTGGACGAGGTCATTGGCCGGTTCGACAACGGACACCGCCGTCACGTCGAGGGTCTCTATCAGCCGGGTGTGGTATTCCTCGATCGCCGCGATCTGTTCTTCGGACGCCTCGCCTTGCACGACGTGAATCAGACGGAGCGAGGCGTTCTCATGCCTGGCGATCCGAGACGCAAGGTTTAGCTTCAGCGGATCGTAGGGGCCGCCGGTCCCCAGAACACATATTGTGTTGATCTCCGACGCCGGCCGATTTCGGATGAACGCCGAATCATTCGGGAGGTGTTCGCGCAGCCATCGCCAATCGCGGACGATCGATTTCGTAGCCTGGAGCTCTTGCGGGAGATCGGCCAGAACCAGGTCAACCTCATGTCGGGCGGCGTACCGATGCACCTCGCCGCGCGGGTTGGCATCAGGTGCGTATTCGACGCTCACGTTGATGCCCCGGGACTCCATCTCGGCGATGTCGTCCTGGGACGGAGCAATGTGTTCGAGTTTGGCGTCGAGGTGGAGAACGTGGACCCGACCGCCCGGCGCGACTAGATACGATGCCAACCGGATCAAGCCCTGGACCCGCTCCAGTCGAGCAGGTCGACGTACGGCTACGAGAACGTGCTGAAGTCCAGGAGAACAAACAGCTGCATTGGTCTCGGCCACCAGTCGGTCCTGGGCTCGAAAGCGCATTGCATCGCGGGCGGCCGATTCTCGTGAGGCACGAGCCTGACCAAATCCGCGGTACCAGAGCACGCCACCGATGATGAACCCGATCGCCCCGAGCATCGGTATCAGGCCGATCTGCGTGAGCAGAATGAGGCTGGAAACCATCCCGAACACCTGTATCCATGGGTATAGCGGCGAGCGGAAGGTTGGCTGGTACCAGTCGAGGCGGCTTTCTCGAAAGGCGATGAGCGCCAGATTTACGAAAGCGAAAACCAGCAGCTGAAAAGCCGAGGCGAGTTTGGCTAGGTCCAGGATCGGGACGAAAGCCACCAGCAAACCAAGCACCGCACCGGTGGTCAGGATCGACGCAGTCGGTGCGCCTGATTTCTTACCAACCGTACGAAGGAACGAGGGCGCCAGACGGTTGCGGGCCATGGCGAAGGGGTATCGGGCTGAAGCGACCAAGCCGGCGTTGCTCATGGAAATCAACGCGATGATGGCGGTGATTGAGACGATGGCCACCCCGGTCCGTCCCGCGAACGCTTCGGCCGCTGCCGCCATCGGAGTGGTCGTAGTGGCGAGAATATCCGGTGGGGTTACCCCGATCATGATGCCGACTACAGCCGGATAGAGGAGGATCATCAATCCGATCGAAAGAAACATCCCGCGGGGGATCGTCCTTTCGGGGTCGTTGACCTCTTCGGCGATAGAAGCAATCTTTGTGACGCCTGCGTAGGAAACGAAGACAACCGCGGCAGCCGACAGCAGGCTGATGCCACCGTGGGTTAGGAATGGGTCGAACGCTGAGGTATTAATCTCGGGTGCACCGAATCCGATGAAGCCGCCCAGCACGACGACCACGATAGAGACGAGTGCCGTCTGCAGCTTGATCGACTGTTTGATTCCGTAGAGGTTCAAGGCGATAAGCAGCACCGCGATTCCCAAGCCGACGATTTCGGCCTGGACTTCAAAGAAGAGCGACAGATACGCTCCGAGACCAACGAGGGCGAACGCCGCCTTGAAGGTCAAGGAGAACCAGACGCCGAATCCAGCGATCGTTCCCAGCATCGGACCCATGGCCCGATCGATAAAGAGATAAGTCCCGCCGGCGCTGGGCATAGCCGTAGCCATTTCCGCTTTTGAGAACACCGCCGGAAGAACAACAATCCCGGCGATGAGGTAGGCAATAACCGCGCCGGGACCGGTGATCTTGAAGGCCAGGCTAGGCAGGACGAAGATGCCAGACCCCATCATGGCTCCGATGGAGAGGGTCAGTACTCCAACCAGCCCCAGAGTCCGACTCAGGGAGCCGTGTCCGGATTGCTGATGGTCGTCGTGGTCAGTCAGGATGTATGGACACTACCTGTCGTGTGTCAGGTCGGGACCAGATAGCCCTGATTGGGCTTACCCGGATCCCTTCCCGGCAAGGGCCCGGTACAGCAGCGCAGCCATCTGAGCGCGAGTCACCGGACTTGTCGGGCTGAACGTCGTCGCCGACGTGCCATGGGTAATCCCCCGCGAATACAACCACTCGATATCCGCCTCGAACACCGAGTCGTCATCATCGACGAAATCGACTACTGCACGAATTTCCGGTGAACCCGGCAGCGCCCGATGCAACAACGCCGCCATCTGGCCACGGGTCACGGAGTTGTTCGGGCAGAATCGATCGTTGTCCGGCGGGTTGCATCCCCGGGTCACTCCTGCAGCCACCAGGCGACTGATGTCATCTTCGAAGATCGAAGCATCGTCGTCGACGAAACGGTCGGTTGCTCCGCCGTCTGGATAGTCCAGGGACCGGGAGAGAAATGCGGCCATCTGCCCTCGAGTCACCGAGCGCGATGGGCAGAACATATCATTGGCGGGAGGATTGCATCCCAGCGTGATTCCCTCCTGAGCGAGCCAAATGATCTCCTTTTCGAACAGGTAGCCGTTCGGGACGTCCCAGAACCCCGAGTTGGGAAGTACCTCGAAGCGAGTCGTGGAGCTCACTTCCTCGAAATCGAGGATTCCCGGGGCGGGGAGGGCGGCTTCCGTGAACGAACTGAGAGCGTTCCACAACATCCAGCCGACCTCACGATCGTCGGCAGCACGAATCTCGGCATTCACCTGCGAGCTCGAGTAGTAGAAGTCCTGTATCCACGGTCGAAGCACCGCTGGAGCGTCGTCGATGCGGGCTTGCCCATCGGCCAGAGCCCGCGAAACCACCTCGTACGGGTGCGCGTTCGGATCCGAGAAGCCGAACCATCCGGTGGAATAGTGGCTCGGGTAGAGCATGGGCGAGAGGACATCGGCGACTTGCGCGAGCTCCTCGAGTTGCTGACCGATCCCACCGTCTCCCGGCGTGGAAGTGATGAACCCGAAGATGTCAGCGGCGACCGCACACCCGGAAGGGTGCAACCGGGCCGCGGCCTCGGCCAGGAATCCGTTGATTGCCTCCTTGCGGCCGGGCTCGGTCGTCGGGCCGTCAAACCGGGCAGACTGCGGGTACCCGTCGGGGAACCGCACGTAGTCGAACTGCACTTCGTCGACCCCCATTGCACACGCATCTTCGGCCAGTTTGAGGGCGTACTCGCGGGCATCGGGGTCCCATGGGTCGAGGAACCATTGGCCCGCTTTGTTGTAGGGACCAGCCGTCGCCGAATTCCAAACCGCCCAGGAGGGTTTCGCCCGTGCCGCGATCGGATCCTGAAAAGCGACGACACGGACGATCACATACAGCCCGGCGTCATGTGCGGCCTGTGCCCGGGACGATAGGTCAAAGAGAGGAGCGGAAGCCCCCACCGTCGCCGCCACCCCCGATGGGGTCAACGAGAACACTCTCCCCGATTCGTCTTTGAGATCGATGACGAGGGCGTTGACGGCGGTCCGGGCAGCGATGGCCAGCATCGAGGGCCACCGATTTGCGGCTGTGCCTCCCGTCACGTGCAACGCGAACACGGGACGCGGAGCGAGGTTGACCGTCAGCCGACCTGGAGCCCCATCCCATGTGTACTCAGCCGGCAGATAAGCAGGTGCCTCAACCTGAACTGCGCCGGCGCGGGTGGCCAGAAAAGCACCATCGTCGGCGGCGGTCAGGGCGATCCCGTTCAGAGTGACCCTGGCGGAGGTGATAGTGGCGCCGGAGACCGTTCGCACCACGATCCGGAGGGGCGCGACAATCTCGGTGGCACCTGCTGGAGCAATCAGAGCCGCAACCAGCGTGAGCCCGACGAAGCGCGCGGTCCACCGTCTGCTGTTCATTGGCTCATCCTATATCTCCGGGCTGGCGGCCACCCTTGTCAGACACAATCTTTGAGACGCTCTCGCGCTGTCGGGGTGCCCTGGGGGTCTTTCAGGGTCGTGCCCCATAGCGAAACTGGCCGTCGGGTCCGACGCTACTATGGACTTCGAGCCAGCGGAAGCTCCCACTGGCTGCCCCGCACATCACGCGACGTGAGCAGTTGGCTCGTCGGCCCCGTCGCTCTGGCCGGCGTGGTTGTTCTCGAACGGTTGGGCAAGAGGCTGACCGGCTCGCGGGCCAAGGGCTGGATCGGTAGCTATCTCATCATTGGCTTGGCCGCGCTCGTGCTCGGCCCCGAGAATCCGACTCGCAACGCCCTCGACTGGCGGGTGGCCCTCGGCGTCGCTTTGGCTCTCGGCGGGTACCAGCTAGGTCGACTGGTCCTCGGCGACCGCCCCGACCGGCCACGTTCCGAGTCGAAGACCCTCGAGTTAGTAGCTCTGGCGGGAGTGGTGGCCCCGGTCGAAGAGCTGCTGTGGGGTGCCGTGGTTGGCCCCGAGATCGGATTCCTCGCAACCGCCGGGCTCTTTGCCGTCAAACATCCTCTGGTCGATGGTCGCTGGCGACGCCTTCTCGGTTTGTTCGTATTCTGGCTTGGGCTCAGCCTGGTCCGCGCCTACAGCTGGCCCTTGGCCTTGGTCTTGCACATGGCAGCCAATGCCGGGGGAGTGGTCATTGGACATCGCCAAAACCTCGATCAGTTCTGAACATTCCCGGATAGGCTGACGATATGTCCGACCTCGAGATCCATCCGGTTAGGGCCGACCGGCGGGCCGACCTGCTAGCGCTTTTCGGAGACAACGGGGCGTACTCGAATTGCTGGTGCACGTGGTATCTGCTTACCAACAAGCAGTTCAACGAAACCGCTCCAGACGATCGCAGGGCGCTCCTCCTCGGGCAGGTCGACGATGGCCTCGAGCAAGGTCTCCTCGCCTACCGCGACGGCGTCCCGGTCGGCTGGTGCGCAGTCGCACCTCGGGAACGATACGCCAGGATGAACGCTTTGCGGGCCATCAGTCACAAACCGGTCGACGACCAGCCCGCCTGGGTAGTCAGCTGCTTCTACATCGACAAGGACCACCGCAACACCGGGGTGGCAACCGCGCTCCTCGAAGCCACAATCGACCATGCTCGGAACCATGGTGCCCGCTTGTTGGAAGGCTTTCCGTGGGACAAGCCCATGAAGGACGACGCCTGGGGCACCATGTTTGTCGGCAGTCTTACGATGTTCGAGAGGGCTGGCTTCGACCTGGTCGAACATCGCGGCAACCGGGCCGTCGTGCGGCGACCGACCTAGCCCCGCGGGCAGGCTCGATCGGTCGCAACTTGGGATCCCAATGATTACAGTCTGAATCCTGCCGATGACCGGCGAGTCAGGACGAGACCTACATGCGCATTCGCTTGATTACGACCGGCGGCACAATCGACAAAATCTACTTCGATGCGTTGAGCGGATTTGAAGTCGGCACTTCCGATGTGCAGCAAATACTGACGGACGCTTTGGTTGATTTCGAATACGACATCGTGTCCCTGTTTCAAAAAGACAGCCTCGAAATTACCCACGAGGACCGTCAGCAGATTCGTGAGTACATTGTCGAGGATGGCGGGTCGCACTACATCATCACGCATGGCACTGACACGATGTCGGAGACGGCCGAAGTTCTGAAGGACTTACAAGACCGGACGATCGTGCTGACCGGGGCATTGTCGCCGGCGAGGTTTCGAGCATCTGATGCAGTGTTCAATGTCGGTATGGCAGTTGCCACTGTGCAAGTCGCCAAACCGGGCGTCTACATTGCCATGAGCGGGCAGGTGTTCAAAGCCGGAGCCGTTCGCAAGAACCGCGCCGAAAACAGATTCGAAGCTTTCGGTCAAAGCTGATCCTGCGCCGGAGGTCGGCACCGACTTTGGGTCGCGACAACCTGCTTCGCATCTCCGCATTGGGTTCACAGGTTCTCCACATTTGATCGAGAAGCTATGCCTATCGAATCAGATGAAAGGAGATTTCGATGACTGTTATGCGAAGGGGCCCATTCGGGCTGTTGATCCTGGTGGGCCTGGGTGTTTTGCTTGGTGCCACCTTGTCCGGCGGATCGGTCGCAACGGCCGGTTGGTTGGCAGCGCCGTTCCTGGTGTTCGGTTTGATCTTCAAGATCCTGTTCTTCTTCCTGCTTTTCGGCTTCATCGCCAGGGCCTTTGGTGGACGTCGCCATTGGGAAAAAGCGAGGGGACCATGGTCAGAGGAAGCCCGTCAGCATTGGCAGAAGCGCCATGAAGCAACCGAGGGCGATGAACCCCGTTCATCGACTGATCGGTTCGAGGAATGGCACCGTATGGCCCGTGCTCGGGCGGAAGTTGACGATCACGTCCCGCCCGTCGAGGACTGATCGGCGAGAATGCGGCTATGAAGACCATCCTCGTTGTAGATGACGAACTGAAGATCACCCGCCTGCTGCGCGACTATTTGCAGCAGGCGGGCTTCAGGGTGTTGACCGTCGCTGATGGGCCTTCGGCATTGGCCGTTGCCAGGCGGGAGCACCCTGACATGATCGTGCTCGACCTTGGGCTGCCCGGGTTAGACGGTCTTGACGTCACCCGGGCTCTGCGCACCACGTCGGACGTCCCGATCATCATGCTCACCGCTCGCGCTGACGAGTCCGACCGGATCGTCGGTCTGGAGCTCGGTGCTGATGATTATCTCGTCAAACCTTTCAGCCCCAAGGAATTGGTGGCTCGGGTCCGGGCGGTCCTACGGCGCGTCGATGCCTCGGTGGAAACTCCTGACATCGTGCGTGCTCCCGGTTTGTCCATCGACACGGCTCGTCGTGCGGTGACTATCGAAGATGCGGCGGTTGACCTCACCCCGACCGAATACGACTTGCTGCTGCATTTCGCTAGGTCTCCGGGACGGGTGTTCACACGGTCGCAGCTCCTTGATGCAATTCATGGAGTGGCGTTCGAGTCATACGAAAGAGCCATCGACGCCCACATCAAGAATCTTCGCCGCAAGATCGAATCCGACCCTGCCCATCCGAAGTATCTGCTGACCGTGTACGGGGTGGGGTACAAGTATGCCGATGCGTAAACACCGTCACGGCCCCAACTGGTGGCCAGAGGGCGAGCAGTGGCCCCCGAGAGGTGGACCCGAACAGCAGGAGTGGTCGGGCGCCGGGCGGAAAATGCTTGGCGCCGCCATCGCCTTCCTGACGTTTATCACGTTCGTGGCGGTCCTGGTCGGGGCGGTTATCGCCACGGTAGTGAGTGGCGTTTCAACGGGATCGAGGTGGCCGATCGTGGTCGGGACCGCGTTTCTGATCCTCGTTGGCTTGAACCTCGTGAAGCGCATCTTTCGGCGTACCTGGCGACCGGTCCGCTCGCTCATCGATACGGCCGGTCGACTGGCCGACGGTGACTATTCGGCCCGAGCCGACGTCCAGTCGTCGCCGGGCATGCGAGCCGTAGGGTCGTCGTTCAACACGATGGCCGAGCGCCTCGAACTGGCCGATGAGCAACGTCGCCGGCTGATGTCCGATCTCGGACACGAACTTCGGACTCCGCTGGCGATCATTCGCGGCGAAATAGAAGCGGTCGTCGATGGCGTGCGGGAGGGCGGGCCAGAACAGATGGCTTCGTTGCTGGACGAGGTCGAAGTGATGGAACGTCTCATCGAAGACCTACGGGTGTTGGCGATGTCCGAAGCCGGCAAGTTGGAGTTGCAGACCGAACTCGGAGACGTGCTGTCGATCATCAACGAGGTGGCAGCTTCCTACCGACCGATGGCTGAAGCGGCTGGAGTAGAGATCAACGTCCAGGCTCCAGATGGCTGCCCGCCGATTGAGCTAGATCCGGTTCGGATCCGCCAGGCACTCACCAACCTGGTGGTCAACTCACTTCGGGCGATGCCGACTGGTGGCACCCTTGCCATCAGCCTCCGAGTCGAACCGGAGCGCCTGACCGTTGAAGTCGAAGACACCGGGACTGGTATTGATCCTGATCTCATGCCGGGAGTCTTCGACCGCTTTTCAAAGTCCGACG
>JAGXFS010000030.1 GCA_024637275.1 Acidimicrobiia bacterium | reverse complement strand
TGGTGATGTGATCGTGTCATTCGACGGTGAGTCGGTCGCCGATATCGAGCAACTCCAGGTAAAAGTAATCAATACGCCGCCCGGGACCTCGGTCGAGATCCGTCTCTTCCGTGACGGCGAGCCGCTTACGATCTCAGCAACGCTCGGGCGGACTCCGTAAGTTTCCCGATTCAACGGGCCTTTTGGCCAATTGACGGCCCCCAACTCGTGTCAGATACTGACCGTGGAGGTGCGTATGGAAAAGGACGTCGTACTCAACGTACATTTGTCCGAAGACGACACGAGCACTTTGGCGTTCGCCACTCTTGACCTACGGGGTGATCACTTTGAGGCGCTCGGATCGGCCAAGCGGAATCCCATTGACCCGCCGATGCCGGTAGTCGGAGAAGAACTTGCCATTGCAAGAGCGCTGGCCGAGCTTCATCAGAAGGTCACCGGTGCAGCTACAACCAAAATTGAGCAGTTCCTGCACTGATAGCCGGTAACTGGTCGGATCACTGACTGTAATTGCTGGACATCCGGACGGTCTCGGCCAGGTGCACGTTGATCAGGGCAGGTAGCCCCGACGCTTCAGCTCGCTCTAGCGCCGGGATGATCTCTCCTGGATCCGTCACGAACTCGCCGTAGCCGCCCAACCCTTCGACCATTCGGTCATATCGCTGGACTCCCAGGTCAGTGGCGACAAGCCGGTCCGGGTAGAAGGCCCGGTGAAATGTCTTAATATTCGACCAGACGCCGTCGTTGCCCATCACCCCGATGATCGGAAGACCATGGCGGATCATGGTGTCGTATTCCATCGCGTTGAATCCGAAACCCCCATCACCGAAAACGATGCCAACCCGACGCTCAGGAAAGGCAATCTTGGCAGCAATGGCGAAGGGAGCACCGGTCCCCAGGGTGCCGAACGGTCCCGGATCGAGAACATGTCCTGGGTTGGAAATCTGGAGCCAGCGAGCGGTTGTCGACACGATGTCCCCGCCATCGACAGAAACGATGGAGTCTGTTCCGAAAAATTCGGATACGTCCCGGCCGAACCGTTGGGGCATTACCGGCGAGGCGTTATTCGTGGCTTGCTCTTCGAGCTCGGCCTGCCTGGCAGCCTCAAGTGCCCGAATCTCGTCCGCCCAGACCGGATCGCCCTGGAGGCGGTCAGCGACACCGGCAAGCTGACCAATCACCGCAGCGGGGTCGGCTTCGATTCCGATATGGGCGGGCCGGTTCCAGCCAACCTTGGCGGGGTCCGCATCAATCTGTATGACGATGGCGTCAGGATTGATCTTGCGGCCGTATCCGGTTCGGAAATCCCAATCCACCCCGAGACCAAGCACGAGATCCGCGCCAGCGAATGCCGCCGACCGGGAGTGATTACCAAGCAGTCGGTGACCGTACGGGAGACAGCCCCTGGCGCGACTGTTTACGTATACGGGAGCATGCAGACGCTCGGCTATCTCTTGGAGTGCAGCTGCGCCAGATGGATCGAACCCACCACCGGCAAACAGCACGGGACGGGTCGACCTGGACAGCTCGCCAATGATCCGATCGAGCGACTCGGGGCCCGCCATCCGGGGCTGATTCGATCGATAATCCGAAGGCCAGTGCACCTCGGCCTCCTCAACCATGTCGAGGCCAACATCCATGGGGATGTCGAGAAAGACCGGTCCGCCCCGCCCGGCGAATGCCGCCCGGGCGGCGTGGGCTACGTGGTCGGCCAAACGATTCGTCTCCCAGGCGGTTCCGGCCCAGGCCGTGATCGAGTGGAACATGCGGGGATGATCCATCTCCTGGAGACCCCCCATCAGCTCCTGGCGCTTGAGGTGGCGTCCCCCAATGAGCAACATCGGTGTATTCGAATAGAACGCGTTCGCAACGCCCGTCATCGCGTCTGTTACACCGGGACCAGCCGTCACCACCGCTACTCCGAGCTTGCCGGTGAGCCGGCTATGAGCTTCTGCTGCGTGAGCAGCCGCCTGTTCATGGCGCACGTCTACGACCCGGATCCCCTCCTGCACGCACCCATCGAGGATCGAAATGATGTGGCCACCGGTAAGGGCGAAAACCGTGTCTACCCCCTCGGCAACCAGGGCACGGGCAATGACTTGGCCACCGTGGATCTTGGCCATTCGCTTACCGAATTACCAGCTCTGGGTGGGTTCGTACCCGTGGTTTGAGTTTGATCAGGGCCTCTGCAGCCGCCATGAATACCCGTGCGGCTTCGCTGTCGGGAGCCGCCACCGAGACAGGTTCGGCATTGTCGGCGCCTTCACGCATCGCCGACAGCAGGGGGACTTGCCCGATCAGCGGAACGCCCAGATCTTCGGCAAGCGCGGCTCCCCCGCCCGAACCGAATATCTCATACTTTTTGCCGTCATCGCCTTCAAAGTACGACATGTTTTCAATAACGGCGATCACTTCTTGGTTCACCTCGGCAGCCATGAGCGCCGACCTTCTGGCAACTCGCTGGGCGGTGGGCTGGGGAGTGGTGACGAGTAACAGCTGGGCTCTTGGGAGGAATTGTGAGAGCGAAATAGCAATGTCGCCGGTACCGGGAGGCATATCAACGAGCAGGAAATCCGGGTCGTCCCACAGAACATCCGTAAGGAACTGCTCGATGGCCTTGTGCAGCATCGGGCCTCGCCAGATGACCGCCCGATCGTCACCGACGAAATAGTCCATGGACATCGCTTTCACACCGAAGGCCGATGGCGGAATGATCGACTCGTGAATGACCACGGGTGCCGGTCCGGCTCCGAGCATCCGGGGAATGGAGTATCCCCACACGTCGGCGTCGATGACTCCAACGGAATGGCCGAGTTTGGCCAGCGCAACGGCCAGGTTGGTCGTAACCGACGACTTCCCGACCCCACCCTTGCCCGAGGCGATCCCGATGACGCGAGTGGGGCTGGCTGCTCCGCCGACGACGTTCTTCCCTTCAGGAAGCACGCGCGCCATGAGGGCCTCACGATCCTCATCACGCATATCGTTCGTGATGATCTCAACCTTTTTCACACCATCGATTTCGGCCGCGGCAGCTGAAACGGTCTTTTTGAGGTCTTCGTAATCGACCAGTCCGGGTACCGGGATCGCCAATTCGAGGGTTAGCAAACCACGTCGACCCATTTCGACCTTGGTCAAGACTCCAATGTCACCAATGGGACGGTGGAGAACCGGATCGGCGATCGCGCCGATGATGGACTTGATTTCGGAGGCGTCAGCCATAGTTCCTCAGAGGATTCGGGACGCAAGAAACTATAGTGAGGCCTAGTGACCACGTATCCGCGCTCCCTCGATGAGACGATCGGCGATCTCACCGCTTCCCTGGGTGACCCAACCAGGCGGGGTATCTACATTGCCGTCCGGGAGTCGTCGGTCCCTATGACCGTCAGTCGAGTAGCGGAGCTATTCGACATTCACGCCAACGTGGCGAGACACCACCTCGACCGCCTGGTGGATGACGACTATCTCCGGACGACGAAGGTCGCACCGCCAAGCGGCGCAGGACGCCCCGCCAAGAGCTACCGGTCGACAGACAAAACCATCGACGTGCATTTCCCATCGGCCCGACGGGATTTGCTCAACGATCTCCTGATACGACTCATCGGCGAGATTGCCGACCCGAACATCTCGACGGTGGCGCGGTCGGTTGGGCGCCAATATGGTCTGGAACTCGCTTCCGAGATCGGGGACACAGAAGACGACGGGTACGAATCTGCGGTCCGAGCCGTTGCCACCGCCATGACCGGGGTCGGTTTCGGAATTGCCCCCGCCCCGGACGGCACGGGGCTCCTCACCAGCCACTGCCCCTTTGGCGCCACGGCGCAATCGCATCCCCAAGTGGTCTGCTCGCTCGATCAAGGTCTCGTCGACGGGTTGATGGAATCCATCAACCCGGAGTGCACCACCGAGGTTCATCCCCATGCTGGCGATGACGACAACTGCGTGACGAGCGTTCAGGTGTCGATCGGCCGGGCCATTTCATAGCTTTGGCGGGCAGCGTCACAGGCGGGACCGGAGGATCTTGCCCCCGGAATAACATTGGCGATTCTTACGAAATGCGAGGATTCCTCGTCGCCAGGGCCGGGGTCTACAATCGGGGGTAGAACAAGAATTGAGGCAATCGCATGAACCCTGACCCATTCTCGGCCCGATCGACACTCTCCACTCCGCTCGGAGAACGAACGATTTATCGACTTGATGCTCTCAAAGACTTCGGCGACATCGAGACCATTCCCTATTCGATCAAAGTGCTTCTTGAGTCAGTACTCCGCAACTACGACGGACACATCGTGCAGGATGACGACATCCGCGCGTTGGCCGCCTACGACGCCACCAAAGTCGGCGAAACCGAGATTCCCTTTACCCCGGGTCGGGTAGTTCTCCAGGACTTCACCGGCGTACCGGCGGTAGTCGACCTCGCCGCCATGCGATCGGCGGTCGTGCGAATGACCGGCGACGAAGCCGCTGCCCAGCGGGTCAACCCGCTAGTCCAGTGTGACCTGGTCATCGACCACTCGGTCCAGGTGGATGCATTCAACTCGGGAATGGCCCTACAGATCAACGCTCAACACGAGTTCGAACGCAACCAGGAGCGATATGAGTTCCTCAAGTGGGGTCAGTCAGCCTTCTCCAACTTCCGTGTGGTCCCCCCCGCAACCGGCATCGTCCATCAGGTCAACCTTGAATATCTCGCCAACGTGGTCTGGGATAACGGAACCGAGCTCTATCCGGACTCGCTGGTAGGCACCGACTCGCATACGACCATGATCAACGGCATCGGCGTCGTGGGCTGGGGTGTCGGCGGCATCGAGGCCGAAGCCGTCATGGTCGGCCAGCCGATCTACATGCTCATTCCCGAAGTGGTCGGCTTCAAACTTACCGGCCGCCTCTCGGAGGGCGCCACTGCGACCGACATGGTGCTTGCGGTCACTCAAATGCTCAGGGAACACGGCGTGGTGGGGAAGTTCGTCGAGTTCCACGGCCCCGGGCTGGCCGACATGCCCCTCGCCAATCGGGCCACGATCGCCAATATGGCCCCCGAGTACGGGGCGACGGTGGGGTTCTTCCCGGTCGACGAGCAAACAATCACCTACCTTCGTCTCACCGGTCGCGACGAAGCGCTCATCGAAACCGTGGAGCAGTATTACAAGGAACAGGGCTTGTGGCGCGATGAGTCCCGCAACATCGTGTACTCATCGGGGCTGGAACTCGACCTGTCCACGGTCGAGCCGGCGCTTGCAGGGCCGAAGCGACCCCAGGACCGTATCCTCTTATCCGGCATGAAGTCGCAATGGGAACAGGATCTCGTCAACACGTTCCACAAGGCCGGACCATCGGCTATTGGCACGGTTGAAACGATGGCTGATGAAGGCGGCCCCGCCGCCGAACTCGATGCCGGGCCCGTCGGGTCACCCGTCAGCTATGACGGTGAAGATTTTGAACTCAACCATGGTGACGTGGTAATCGCCGCCATTACGTCATGCACGAACACGTCCAACCCGGCAGTGATGGTCGGGGCCGGGCTCGTTGCCCGTAGGGCTCGGGCGGCTGGATTGACCCGCAAACCGTGGGTAAAAACCTCGCTCGCCCCGGGTTCGAAGGTCGTGACCGAGTATTTGGACACCGCCAATCTGACCGAGGACCTCGAAGCCATCGGCTTCTACACCGTCGGATATGGGTGCACCACCTGCATCGGGAACTCCGGTCCCCTTCCCGACCCGATCGCCGCGGCGGTCGACGAAGACGATCTTGTAGTTACGTCGGTGCTGTCAGGAAACCGCAATTTTGAGGGTCGCATCTCTCCGCACGTCAAGGCGAACTATCTTGCCTCGCCTCCTCTGGTGGTCGCCTACGCGCTCGCCGGAACGGTCGATATCGACCTCACCACCGAACCGCTCGGAACCGATCAGGACGGACAACCCGTATACCTGCGCGACCTCTGGCCAACGCAGAGCGAAATCGATGAGATAGTCAGGACATCCGTTACCCGCGAGCAGTTCATCGAACAGTACGGCAACGTCTTTCACGGTCCAGACGAGTGGCGAGCAATCGAGACCGTCGGGACGGCTCTTTACGCATGGAAGGACGCCTCGACCTACATCCAAGAGCCTCCTTTCTTCGAGGGATTGACTACCGAGCCGGGCACCATTGAATCGATTTCTGGGGCTCGGGTCCTGGTCAAGGTTGGCGACTCGGTTACCACCGACCACATTTCGCCGGCCGGTTCCATCGGGCCCGACAGCCCGGCCGGTCAATATCTCACCGAACACGGTGTGGAGCGTCGCCTCTTCCACAGCTACGGCTCACGTCGGGGCAACGATCGGGTGATGACGAGGGGCACGTTCGCAAACATCCGGGTCCGCAACCAGCTGGCGCCTGGTACCGAAGGCGGATGGACAACCGACTTCACCGATGGCGGAGTCAAGAGCATCTACGACGCAAGCCTCTCGTACAAGGACGCCGGCACCCCGCTGGTTGTTCTGGCGGGTAAGGATTATGGAATGGGATCATCGCGTGACTGGGCGGCCAAGGGCACGTTCCTTCTCGGTGTCAAGGCCGTCATCGCCGAATCGTATGAACGGATCCACCGATCGAACCTGGTCGGCATGGGAGTGCTCCCGCTCACATTCCAGCCAGGCGAGCACGCCGAGACGTTGGGCCTTGACGGGTCGGAGACCTTCTCGATCGCCATCGACGAGAGCCTGCAACCCCGTCAGGATGTCGAGGTTACGGCCCTCAAGGCCGACGGCTCCAGCGTGACGTTTTCGACCATCTGCCGTATCGACACACCGGTTGAGGTCGACTACTACCGAAACGGCGGAATCCTGCACACCGTGCTCAAGGCGATGGCTGCGGCTCATTAGCAAGGCCGGTCCCCGGAGAGTTGGGACAGTGGCACGCGCTCAAGCGGGTACCAGCCGACCCGCTAGCGTACCGGCGATGAACCAACCGCTGGTGTGGATCGATCTCGAAATGACCGGACTCGACGTCGACAACGACGTCATCCTCGAGATCGCTGTCATCGTTACCGATGGGCAACTCACAAAAGCCGTCGAAGGCCCAGAGTTGGTCATCAGTGCCTCGCCGGAGCAACTCGACCGGATGGTCCCCGTGGTCAAGAAGATGCACAAGAAGTCGGGGCTGACGGAGAGAGTCTTGAACTCCGAGATGACTGTCCGCCAGGCCGAGCGCCAGGTCCTGTCGTTCGTGAAGAAACACGTTCCCGAGCGGGGAGCAGCTCCGTTGGCGGGCAACAGCATCCACACCGACCGGGCCTTTCTGGTCAAACATATGCCCCGGCTCGTCAATCACCTGCATTATCGGATCGTCGATGTTTCGACCATCAAGGAGCTCACCCGTCGATGGATGCCCGACCGTCTGGAAGCGGCACCCGAAAAGGACACCGGTCATCGAGCACTAGCGGACATCCGGGAGTC
>JAGXFS010000029.1 GCA_024637275.1 Acidimicrobiia bacterium | reverse complement strand
GGTCCCAATGGTGCCGTTGGGCCACATCGGTTCCCGACTGCCGCCAATGAGGATCGGCACTTGATCAGCCCCCAGACCATGCAGCGCTTGACGGGCTGCAGCCCTTCCAGCGGCGAACTCACGTCGTCTGGCAGCGATTGGGCCATCGCCGAGCGCCGACAACTCGAGCGCCGCGATCGGATCGGAGGCCAGAGCTTTCAGGTCGATCTGGTCCAGTGATATCTGGGCAAACCGGATCGCCTCAGGAAACGGCGAGTCCCATCCAACGCGATCGCCTAAGACTTCCACAGCCGCATCCTAAGAGTTTCATCTGCTCCCGGACGCCCTGAAGTACGACTTCGAATGAGGAAGAGCCTGAGCCCGGACGGCGTGGCGCTCAGACGCCCTTGGGCCGCAAGTACCGCTCGACGAGTGCTGCCGTGAAGTCGATGACCAGCGCCAGCATGGCAACGAGCGTCCCGCCGATGAACACTGCAGTATTGCGGCGGAGCTTCAAGCCCGAATTGATCGTCTCACCAAGCCCGCCGGCGCCGATGAGAAATGCCAGGGCAGCCGTGCCGACGTTAATGACGAGAGCGATCCGGATACCCGCCAGGATGACGGGCACGGCCAGTGGTAGCTCGACCTGTTTCAGCACCTGCATCTTCGATAGCCCCATACCGCGTCCCGCTTCGATCACGGACTGGTCGACCTGGTCGAGGCCGACCATGGTGTTGCGCAGCACCGGGAGCATCGAGAAGACCGTGAGGGCAACGATGGCAGTCGACACGTTGGTGCCAAGCAACGCCGCGAATAGTACGAGCAGACCGTAGGCGGGGATTGCTTGGCCGCCGTTGGCGATTCCGAGAACAGGTGCGGAAAACTTCCTGAATCGATCACGAGTCAACAGGATTCCCAGTGGGATGGCGATGAAAAGTACGATCAGCGTGGACCAGAAGGTCAGGATGATGTGCTCCCAGGTCTGGCTCACCAGCTTGCTGGGCTCAAGAATGTCATTGGTCTGGAAGTCGAAGTCCGCATAGACCCACACCGCTCCGGCAGCCGCCGCCAGAATGGCGAAGAACACCGGTGTGATGTACAGCTCGACCTTCCCGCGGATCTGGTCCGCCAGCCAGGACGAGTCGACCGGCGGAGTCGCTGCCTCAGTCGTCACAGAGCCTCCACCCGCGCCCGTTCGTCCGATTGCATGCGTTCGATGATGTCGATCATGGTCTCGATCCTCACAACGCCGCGATAGGACCCGTCAGGATTGACACAACACACGGTGCCAACGGCCGACTGGAGCATCTTCTCGAGGCCGTCGCGGAGCGTGTCCTCTGGCTCAAGGGTGGTCTGCACAGCTTTACCAGCCTCGCTCAGCGACGTCGATTCATCAAGGGATGACCTGTTCAGCCAGCGTTTGGGGTGTCCGTCGTCGTTGAGGTAGAGGACCCACTCAGCTCCAGCCTTATCGAGGACCGCGAGCACCTGATCGCGGCTCGTGGGCGCGGTGACGGTCGGGACGTCGTCGAGCTCAATCTCGCCGACACGCATCAGGTTGAGGCCCTTAAGCGTGGCGCCCGATCCGAGGAAGTCCTCCACGAACTGATTCGCCGGATGCGCCAGCACCCGCTCGGGCGTGTCGTGCTGGGCGACGACGGACTGCTCCTTCAAGATGGCGATCCGGTCTCCCATCTTGATCGCCTCGTCGATGTCGTGCGTGACGAAAACGATCGTCTTCTGGAGCTCATCCTGGAGACGAAGGAACTCGTTCTGGAGGCGATCCCTGGTGATCGGGTCGATGGCGCCGAACGGCTCGTCCATCAACAGCACCTCGGGGTCGGCGCCGAGCGCCCGGGCCACCCCCACCCGCTGTGCCTGGCCGCCCGACAGCTCGCGGGGATACCTCCCCCGGTAGATCTTGGGGTCCATACCGACGGTGGTCAGGAGCTCATCGACGCGCTGATCGGTGACGTCCGAGTCCCAGCCCAAGAGATTTGGGACGGTGGCGATGTTTTCTGCGATCGTGCGGTGCGGGAAGAGCCCGATCTGCTGGATGACGTAACCCATGCGACGGCGGAGCTTGTCCGAATCGACGTGGGTGACGTCCTCCCCGTCGAAGATGATGCGGCCCGAGGTCGGCTCGATCATCCGGTTGATCAGGCGAAGCGTCGTGGATTTCCCACAGCCCGAGGGGCCAACGAGGACCAGGATCTCACCCCGGTTGATGTCGAGGCTCAGGTCCGCGACCGCGGGAAGCTCTGTTCCGGGATAGATCTTCCCGACATTCTCGAGTCGGATGAGTGGTTCGGTCATTTAGTCAGCTCCTTCAGCGGATACCGGGTGATGTCGTCGCCCGTCGAATGAGAATGAAGATCGCGTCCACGGTGAGGGCGAGCAAAATAATGAAGATGGTGCCGGTCCACACCGACTCCAACGAGTTGGGGGTTCCAAGTCGGGATAAGCCGCTCTTGATAAAGTCTCCCAGGCCACCTCCGGCTACCAGGGTCGCGATCGCGGCGACCCCCGTGGTCAGAAGTGCTGAGACCCGGACTCCGGTGATGATCACCGGCCAGGCCAGCGGAAGCTGCACACGCATAAGGCGTTGCCGGCTGCTCAAGCCCATCCCCCGCGCCGACTCGAGGACGGCGGTGTCCACCCCGATCAGGCCGGTCACCGTGTTACGGGTGATCGGCAGCAGGGCATACATGGTCAGGGCGATGAACGGCCCCCAAAAGCCGAGGCCAACGAGCGGGATGAACAAGACGAAGAGCCCGAGGGAGGGAATCGTCAGAAATACTGCGTAAATGCCGAGTACCACCTCGCGCAATGCGGGCTTGTGCCGTACGTAGATACCGGTGGCGACGCCGAGAAAAGTCGCGACGATCACCACCGATACCACGTAGGTAAGGTGCTCCAACGTTCTCGCGAGCACGTCATCCCAACGGGATGTGATGAACTCGAAGAGCGATGTCATGGGTGTCCCTTCAGCCGATCAGCTGCCAAAGTTAATTTCGTCGAGATAGGCGGCTGCGACATCCTCAGGGGTCTCGCCCTCAAAGGACACTTTCGTGTTCAACTCGGTCATCTTCTCCTGCGTCAACCCGTTGAGGATCTGGCTGGAGATATCGTCGAATGCTGCGGCGGCTTCCTGATACTTTTCATCGCGGATGTTCATCGAGATATTGTAGAGAATCATGACGCCCGGATCTTCGACCAGGGTCAGGCCGAGGCCGCCGATGCGACCGTCGGTCGTGAAGACCTCACCGAAGTCGCAGCTGTTTTCTGCGGTTTCCGTGTAAATCAGCCCGGTGTCGAGAATCTTGATCTGATCGTCGGGGGTGTCATAACCGGTGGCTTCGTCGAACAGCACGAGGCCATCCGAACGGCTCGGGAACTCGGACTCCAGGCACAGAATGGCATCGGGGTTGGCCTCGAGATAGTCGGCCATCGCCTGCATGGAGTAAGCGTTGCCGCCGTTCTCTTCGGTGACCGCGGGGCTGGAGACGAATCCGTAGGTGTTGTTGAACGGTGCACGTCCTAGCCAGTGAATGCTGTTCTGCTCAAGGTCCTGCGCTCGGACGGCGTCCGTCAACTCTTGCGGGTCGTTGGAGGGCGCCGCTTCGTTTGCGAGATGCTCTGCCCAACCAGTGCCGTTGTACTCCATGTACACGTCGATCTCGCCGGACTCAAGCGCCGACCGGGCTACCTGCGTGCCTCCAAGATCGACTCGGTCGACGACCGTAGCCCCGGCGCGTTCGAAAGCCTGGACCATGATCTGTCCGAGGACGAGTTGCTCATCGAAGTCTTTCGACCCGACAGTCACTTCTACTCCAGAAAGGGGAAGATCCCCGTCGCCACTGTCGACCGCCTCATCTCCGCCGCATGCGACGAGCACGAGGGCGAGGGCGGACATTATGGCTGTAATACGAAGCCAGCTCCGTTGTTTCATTGTTTCCTCCAATTGCCTTTTTAGATGATGTTTAGTGAGAGTCGATGTAGTCATGCTTGTGTGCCAGGCCCCGGGTTGGACCATTGGTCGATCTGCCCGGAGCACACCCGAAAACGGGGACTCCTACGCCAACCGTAGGGAAGTTCACAGGCGGTGTCCAATAGTTGCAAGAAAATCGTCGGTTCGTCGAAGCCCCTGTGGCCAACCGAAGCGGCGGCGTGGATCGCGGATAGCATTCGCCGGTGCCATAGTCAGGTCCAACTTCTGTGCTTGGGTGGTTGCAGCCATGTTTCGTGGTTCGACACCTCGGAGCTACGACGTCGACAGGCCCTAGGCGCCGATTCTGCTTGTTTTTCGCCTGAGCTTGGTGAGAAAGTTTCGGCTTCGCCGAAACAGCTAAGCGGCATTGCCGCGAGCTACCACCCGCCACGGTGCGATCTACGGGAGCCACCTGCCGGACCGCCGGTCCGAAACTCCTCGCTTCTCGAAGAGTGTGAGCGTCGCAGGCCGATTTGCCTCTAGGAGTCCAAGGCGAATTCTTGGTCCGGAGTGCGGTAAGGAATGCTCAATGAGGCCAGCCCGAGGAGAAACCACCCGACGCCGATACACGAGAACCAGACAGCATCTGGAGGGTCCCAGACCTCGCGGGCCAGGGCGTGAAATCCGTAGGTGACGGCTCCAGCTGCGGTCACCGCCAGGGGGACCGACTTCGCCCAGTTGGGAAAGACCGCCGATCGGCGGACTCCCAAGCCAAGCACCAGGAATGCGACGGGAAGGACGAAGAGGCCAACTGAGTAGGCCAGCAAGAAGGCGATCCAGGTGTCGCCAGGCAGGAGATCCAATCCAAATCCGAGGCCAAGCACCCCTGCGCTCACACCAACCATCCGGCTGCCGACGCGAGCGGTCTTGCGGTCCAGAGACTGCGCAACTGACCAGAGTCCCCAGGCCACAGAGAGACCGGCGAACATCGCGAGAAGAAGAAATGCGGGCGGGAGAGAACCTTCAGACTCCTCATACATCGTTTCCAAGATGACAATCCCGACGAGCCAGGCCAGGCCTCCGGACGAGATGATGGAAGCTCGAATCTTCGTCATATTCATATCAGGTCTCCGATATCGTGCACGAGGGTGACGAGGCCGGAAACCGCAATGGCCAACCATGCACCTCGAACCGCCAACCCGAGCACCAAAGGCACATCGCGTCCAGCTAGCAAGCGCCGCACCGGCACCCACACCGCGAGGACAGCCAACGCCAGCACTACAAATACCAGCACCGGCGGAAACGCCGCGATAAGCACCGCTGGCAAGCCCCATCGCCGGCGACCGCGGTCGGTCCACGACTCCGGTGACGAAACCCGATCCACCGCAATACCAATCGCCACTGCGAACAGGGCCGGCAAGACCACGAACATCCCGACCGCCAACCACAGCGGCTTCAACAACCGGAAGTCGATCCCATCGGCATGTACCAACATGGAACCCACGACTGCACCCGACGCCGCGGCCGTTGTGAATCGACGGAACCAACCCGGCCCCAACAGCCACGGCGCGACCGCACGGTATGCGGCAGCACCGATGATTCCGACCGCCGCTCCCAACACCAACAGGTTGTAGGTGCCTCCCAGAGTGAAGCGACCGATGATGAACCCATCGTCGCTGGTAAGGCCAACGACGTGATCGGGCGACGTCAACCGCAACACGAACATCGCTAGTCGACTTCCGACACCAGCCACCAGAACACCAACCGAAACTCCAGCGACCACCAACACACGAAGTCGATCCAACACCTCCCCAAACACATCATCGGAGCCGCTCGAGGCGTTGCTGACAGTCCTCGCGTTGTCACTTTTCGACATCTCACCGGTCCTCGTGCCGTACGTTTGAAACACCACTGCAATCCAACTCAGCGATGCAC
The DNA here is from genome assembly GCA_024637275.1 of Acidimicrobiia bacterium. Taxonomy (GTDB): domain Bacteria; phylum Actinomycetota; class Acidimicrobiia; order Spongiisociales; family JAENVV01; genus JAENVV01. The sequence continues at coordinate 1,790 of JAGXFS010000029.1, read as the reverse complement.
AGCTCTGACTCTTACAGACGTCTGTAAGAGTGCAGCCGGGTGACATCGCCCCACAAGGAACCATCGGGTTCCAAACCCTGGCACCCCGGTGCTGGTCAACGACCGTGACAACAACGTTGACGTGCGAGCTCCGTGCCTTGGCCGAGCACCTCCAGATCGCAGTCGTCGGAGAAGTAGTCGGATCGAGCGGTGGCTCGTCGAATGGGTCGGCCGGCCTTGGGAACGACGACTAAGGAAGCGCTGGTCGTTCAAGCCATCGCTCGTACCGGGGCGCAGCCGCAGCCAAAACATTCAAACAACTTTGGCGAGGCCAAAGTTGCCGTTGGCTCCCAAGCGAAGGCGCTGACCGGCGTTACGCAACAACTGCCCACAAGATGCCGCGGCGTGTACCGCTTGGTGGGCGCCGACTTTGAGTTCTCCCAGCAAGCCATGGTCAGTCCCGAAACGAGCTGGGACGGTCAGTGACCAATGTCGTGGTCGCCGGCGTTTGCGAGCGATATTCAGCCGAGCGTCTCGAGGGTCGTTTCGATATAGGTAGCGATGTCGCGGAATGACGCCACTCCAACAGGGCGCCCCGATTCTCCGGTGAGAGGTATGTGCGATACCTCTTGCGACAGGATCTCGTCGATGGCGTCGGCGATCGGTGCTCTGGCGGCCAAGGAGATTGGATTGGCGTTCATGACATCCTTGACCGATATGCCGTGGAGATCGGGGCGGGTGCAACCGATCTTCGTCTGCAGGTCGAACTCAGTCAGTTCACCGACGAGATTCTCCCGATCGTCGATCACGAGGATTGATCCAAGGCCACGCACTCGCATGTGTTGAATCGCCAGCTCAATTGGAGCATCGATCTGGACGTTCACCGGGGGGCTTGTGCTGAGCCCCGTGAAGTCCACGAGGGTCAGCCCATGGTGGACCGTGGCCTCGCCGATGCTCCCTGAAATCCGTGACGTCAGCAGGTTGCGAATCGTTCTCAAGACTGTGTAGTAGGAGAGGTTGCCGGCCAGGTAGTTGTCATCGTCGACGACCGGGACGCTGCGGATCCACCACTCGTTCATGGTCGCCAGCCCATCGGCGACACTGGCGGCGTTTGGCATGGTCTGTACCGACTTCGTCATCTCCTCGCGTATCGATCGCTGCCATGTGGCGGGGCGGCCGATCACTCGCTGCAGTATGTCACGCTGCGTGAAGATGCCGACAAGTACGTTGTCCTCGACCACGCACGCACACGACCGACCCGCCGAGCACATCAAATCCACGGTCTCCGCCACGGAGACATCCGCAGGAACGGCCACGTAGCGGGTCAGGTCGACGCTCGAAACCGGGGTGGCGCTCAAGACATCGGCGATGCTCATAGGGTCCTTTCGTGAGCGGCGGGGTGATCTGTCGGATTGGTACGGCTCGAATAGCTTGCATTGAACAGTAACGGATGTGCGATTTCGGCCAAATCGAGCCCCGACCCACCCCCGCATCGTTCGTTCTGCTCGGTCTCGGGACCGGCATGATGTCGCCCTGCGAGCGATCTGGTACAAGAGCCAGACGATAATGCTCGACTCGAAAGAACGGCCGCGCTATCGGCACAAGTCGATCTGCGGGTCGAGGTCATAAGAGCCGGACAAATGGCTCCCAAACGTCAGAAGGTTCGGGAGCAGGGTTCGCAACGAAACCCCCGCTCTCGCAGGGGCTTCGTGGGACAGTTTTGGCAAAACCGAAACTGTTGAGCAACTTTGGCGAGGCCAAAGTTGCCGTACACCCGGAGGGACTTGAACCCCCAACCTCCTGATCCGTAG